>CAZNWX010000032.1:0-13045 GCA_964576415.1 uncultured Magnetovibrio sp.
GGTTGAAAAAATGAAATAGCGGCTCCGGTTCACCGCCGTCAAGGTAGCTATCCGCATCCTCCACGATCCAGCCGCCAGCCGCTTCTTCGGGGTCACGCGCACGGTTCTCAGCCAACGCGGTGTGGCTCAGTGTCTGAGCGCCGGCGCGCCGGCGAAACACTTCCACTAGATGGGTTTTGCCGCAACCAGCCGGGCCATGGATGATCAGGCAGGGCGACGGCCAGTCCGGCCAACGATCCACCCAAGCAACGGCGTCGCCATTGCACGGCGCAACGAGGAAATGGTCATCCCCGTAGGCGGGTCGAAACTCGAACGATAGGGTAAGTTGCCGAGGCTCCCTCACGCGTCTATCTTGTCCGTTTCCGCGTCGCCGCCACCATAGAGCGGACTGGTCAGGTATTGGGCGATGGCAAAGCGGGCCAGGACACCAATAACGGCCGCCACGGGGACCGCCAACAGAACGCCCGTAAACCCGAATAAGGCGCCGCCCGCCAACAAGGCAAAAATGATCCAGACGGGGTGCAGGCCGACTCGATCGCCGACCAGTCTGGGGGTGAAAACATAACTTTCCAGCGTCTGTCCAACTAGAAAAATAGCCGCCACAATGATGACAGGTAACAATTCGGAAAACTGGAACAAGGCAATCACCAGGCCAACCGTTAAACCGAGCGCTGCTCCAACGTAAGGGACAAACGAAATAAATCCGGCGCCAAATCCAACTAGCAATCCCGATTTCAAACCCACCAATGTTAGGCCGATGCCGTAAAAAAGCGCCAGAACCAGACACACCGAGGATTGGCCCCGGACGAACGCCGCCAGGGTCTCATCGATGGCGCGAGCCTGTTCATGGATCTTCGGTTGCGCACGCCTAGGCAACCAAGAATCGATCTTTGCTGTGATCAAATCCCAATCGCGTAACAGATAAAATGCCACCACTGGCGTGATGACCAGCAAGGACAACATATTGAAAAACGCAACGCCACCGCTCCAGATATTGGCTGCCACTTTGGTCACCCACTTCGCCGCGTTACCAGCGAAATTCTTCGCGGCTTTGCGAATATCGTCCATGGTTTCAGGTGGCAACTCGGCGATTATACCCTCAAGCCAAGGCAAAGCTTCCATGCGCAGGGTTTCAACTATATTCGGAATCATTTGAAACAGATCGACCACCTGGCGCTTAAGAAGCGGAAACAGCATGATCAAGAGTGCCGCAGCAGTCACAAAAAACGCCAGCAGAATTAATGTAGCCGCGATGGTGCGCGAAAGTTTGTGCTTCTCCAACCAATCGGCCAGCGGGTCGAGAAAATAGGCAATGGCCATACCGGTCACAAACGGCAGGAGGATGCTGCTCAGCGCGTGAAGCAGCACCCCGAACACGACGAAGCCTGTAATCCAGAACAAAGCTTTTCGTTCGCTAGTCATGTGTTCTCCATGCTGACACTCCTTACCGACCACCCTCGATCTGGCTGGCACGGCCCGTCCATCCAACCACATAGGTCGCACCGGAGACCACGGTTGTGATGCCCGTGGCATAGATCAAGGGGTCGCGTACAACCGTTGCATCCAAACCAAACGCCTCCGATCCAACGATTGTCACCCCCAGGATCAATTGCAACACTGTGTTCACCTTGGATACCATTAACGGCGTCATTTCCAGCGATTGAGTCAAGGTGTGGAACAACAGCGCACCGCCGACGATCAAGGCGTCGCGAAACACAACCAAAATAACCAGCCACGTCGGCAAGAATCCCTCGTGGCCTAGCGCGATGTAAACGGACACCAAGAGTGCCTTGTCGGCGATTGGATCCAAATAGGCACCAAGCCTGGTCTGCATGTCGAAACGCTTGGCAATGATGCCGTCCACCGCATCGCTGATGGCAGCAGCCAGGGCGACCCAGAACGCAGCCTCCATAAGCCGATCCAGGATCAGCCATATGATCACCGGGACGGCGAATATGCGCCCCAAGGTCACCAGGTTGGGAATATTCATACCAGGCCCCCGCGATCGCGCTGGTTAGGACTTACCCGGTGGGGCAAGCCCCGCTGGGTAGAGCACCCATTCATCATCTTCACGGACCATGGCTAGGTCGGTCTGCCCCAGCGCAGTCTGTAGCTGTTCCGGCGCCCCCACGTGATGCAAATTAATCCGCACTTCGTCCAGGGACATCAGCACCATCTCCATCCGCCGTATGACCGAAACGGAACCAAGGCGTTTCTTGACGTTTAGCCAGTCCTTGAGACTTGCGATCGGCACGGTCACCGCGCTGACCCATTCCCCGTCGTGGTCCAGGAGGTTCTCGTACTTCCAATCTTCCTCCAACTTCGCCGCCACGGCATCCACGGCGCGCAACATCAGGGCCTCCACGTTTTCGCTCGATGTCAGCGGCAATGCGACCAAATCAGTCACTGGTTCCTGACGCGATGAATACCGGGTGTTGGAGATTTCCAGGCGCCGGCCGCCGGATTGGGGATCCTGGCCGATGCGGGCATAGCTGACCACCGTGTCTCCGGCGTTGTAGCGCATAGCCAATCCTGTTAGGCGGTCCACATTGCCACTGATTGCATGCTGGACATGGAGTGCCGAAATATCGGCCAGATCAGCCAATGGCAGGGCAATGCGCACCAGTCCGCTCCCACCGCGCCGCAGGTTCCACGCTTCACGCCAAGTATTCGCGTCCTCCCATAGCAAGACACCTGCTAGGCCTTGGAACACTGGCAGGATTAGGATGGGTTTGCTGGTCGTCTCGGCGAACCGGATTCCCAGCTCCCGTAACAGACTACGTACGGGAGCCGCCTTGAAGCGCACACTAAGCGTCGCAAGATAGCGAACTGTTGACGTCCGAGAAATCGGACACGAACTCGGTCACGACCAGACTGCCCGGTTCTGGTAGCTTCTCAGCGTCTTCCTTGAGCGTTAGGCGTTCCAATAACCGGCGGAACGCCTCGTCCTGGCCGCGGGCCAGAGCTTGACTCCGCGCCTGCGCGGCGTTGTCGGCGGTCACATCCACTGGCACGCCATGCAACTCGAAGACGTTGGCCCACGCACCCGGCGCGGCCAAAAGAAGCAAGGTCAACACTATCGGAAAAATCTGGAAACGAACCCATTTTGCCATCATTGCAAACCATTCCTGGTAGGTTATCTTCACTTCGCTCTTGATAGGCGCGCTAATCTACCACAGGCCAGCGGAGGAGAAAGACATTAGCGGTCCCAACGATACCACACCAGCGCAGGGCGTCCTCAGCTACAAGGACGCAGGCGTCGATATTGATGCGGGCAACGACCTGGTTTCCGCCATTGGACCTGCGGCTAAATCGACGAATCGCAGCGGCGTGGTATCGGACCTTGGCGGTTTCGGCGCCATGTTCGACCTCAAGGCGGCAGGCTATTCGGATCCGATCCTGGTCGCTGGCACGGATGGCGTCGGCACCAAGCTGATGATCGCCGGCGCGGTCGGCACGCACGATACCATTGGCATCGATCTGGTCGCCATGTGCGCCAATGACCTGGTGGTGCAAGGGGCCGAACCCCTCTTTTTCCTGGACTACTTCGCCTCTAGCAAACTGGATGTGACGGTCGGACGTGCCATTGTGGATGGCATCGCCGAGGGTTGCCGCCAGGCCGGTTGCGCCTTGATCGGCGGCGAAACGGCGGAAATGCCCGGTATGTACGCTCCCGGAGACTATGACCTCGCCGGGTTCTGCGTTGGCGCCGTAGAGCGCAACCAGGTGCTATCGAGCGCGGCGGTCCGCGCGGACGATGTCATCCTCGGTCTTGCATCCGATGGGGTCCATTCCAACGGCTTCTCACTGGTCCGGCGCGTCATCGAACACGCCGGCGCTACCTATGGCGACGCCGCGCCCTTCGCCGATGGACAGACCTTTGGTGAGGTGCTCCTTACGCCGACCCGCATGTATGTGAAATCGTGCATGGCAGCCGTGAAGACCGGCGGCGTCCATGCTCTGGCGCACATCACGGGCGGCGGCCTAATGGAGAACCTACCGCGTGTGCTACCTAACGGCCTGTGCGCCGACATCGACAGCACCGCCTGGACACCGCCAGCCGTGTTCCAGTGGCTGGCCGCCGCTGGCGGGATTAATGACGCCGAAATGCTTCGGACCTTCAATTGTGGCATTGGCATGGTATTGGTCTGCGCCGCCGATCATGTCGACATGGTGACGGGCGCCCTCAACGACGCCGGGGAAACCGTGATACAAATCGGCCGGATTAGTCCTCGCTCGGGTGACGTGGCCATCACAATTAGGACTCCGGAGGTCCTGTGGCAAAGTTGAAGGTCGCCGTACTAATTTCTGGCCGGGGCTCAAACCTTCAGGCCCTTATGGCCGCCTGCGCGGATCCTGCCTACCCGGCCGAAATTGTCCTGGTGATCTCCAACCACGCCGAAGCCAAGGGTATCAAATGGGCGAGCGACGCCAACCTGCCGACGTTAGCGATCAACCATCAGGATTTTGCAAACCGGGCCGACTTCGACCGCGAAATGACGGCCGCCATGAATGATGCCGGCGTTGAACTAGTCTGCCTGGCCGGGTTCATGCGCCTCTTGTCGGAAGAATTCGTTACTCACTGGCGCAATAGACTGATCAACATTCATCCGTCGCTGCTGCCAGCCTTTAAGGGCCTCAACGTGCAAGCCCGCGCCATCACCGCCGGCGCAAAATTTTCCGGCTGTACGGTCCACTACGTGCGCCACGAGATGGACGTGGGCCCGATCATCTGCCAAGCAGTGGTGCCGATCCATGTGGATGACGACGCGGATGCGCTAACCGCTCGTATTTTGGTGCAAGAACATATGATTTATCCGCAGGCAGTTCGATGGATTGCGGAGAAGCGTATCTCGATCAATGACGAGAAAGTTGATCTCGATAAGCCAATCCAGTCAGACGGCACAATGATCAACCCAATGGACTGACTATCCATCGCAACCTCCTACCGCCTTTTAACGACGGTTCGGCATTCGGCTGCAGAATTTGGGTTTAGCCGACCAACTCCAGTTGGCTGAAATAATAGGCGATCTCTTCGGCGGCCGTTTCCGGAGCGTCAGAGCCGTGCACCGAGTTGGCTTCCACGTTCTCCGCGAAGTCCTTACGGATCGTACCCTCGTCGGCGTTCGCCGGGTTGGTGGCGCCCATGAGGTCGCGGTTTTTCTGAATGGCGTCTTCGCCTTCCAGGACCTGTACGACGATGGGACCAGACGTCATAAACGTGACTAAGTCGTTGAAGAAGGCGCGCTCCTTGTGAACGTAGTAAAAGCCTTCCGCCTGTTCCTTCGTCAGATGCAGGCGTTTTTGAGCGATGATCCGGAGCCCCGCATCCTCGAACCGCGCGTTGATTTTGCCGGTGAGATTGCGACGGGTGGCGTCCGGTTTGATGATCGAAAGCGTCCGTTCGAGTGCCATCGGATAAGTAACCTCTTCGATTGTCCCACACGATACTTCGCCTTTTGGCGCCGCGCGCAGGGATCGGGGAACGCCCCTGCAAGCGGGGGCGGGTTATAGACAGTTGCCCCCGCCCTGGCAAGAGGAACCCTTGCTTGATTTTTACAGAGATTGATGTGCAAGCGAGGCTTCAATTCGAGCCATCGCAGTCCACATTCCGAATTGCCCAGTCGAGCGAACGGGTTACGATTGACGGATGTGAAACACCGAAAGCCGATTTCATGAAATTTCGTTCCATGACCTTGCTTGTTGGCGCCTCCGTTTTTTCGCTAACATTGTGGTTTTCAACCACTGCCGTGGTGCCGTCACTGGTGTTAGAATATGGTCTTGGCGGCACACGCGCGGCGCTGTTCACCAGCGCCGTCCAAGTGGGGTTTGTTGTCGGCACCATTATCAGCGCACTCCTGGGTTTAGCGGATCGGGTGGAACCACGCAGCCTGTTCAGGATCTCAGCCCTGGTGGCAGCCGGTGCCAACGCGCTTATCCTTTTGGTTGATCCCAGGTCCGATATGTTACTGATTTGCCGGTTTGTGACCGGTGCATGCATGGCTGGCGTCTATCCCGTCGGCATGAAAATTGCCGCGACCTGGGCGAAGGGGGATTTGGGCCTGTTGATCGGGATCATGGTCGGTGCCGTGACCTTGGGCTCGGCCGCCCCGCACTTATTCAACGCGTTCGGTGGCCTGAATTGGCGGTTCGCCATTGGCGCGGGATCGAGTGCAGCGGTGATTGGCGCGTTCCTGGCCATGGGCATCCACCTCGGCCCAAACCGCACTTCCTCACCACCCTTTAATCCAAAGGCAGCCCTGACTGCCTTTGTCCAGCCCTCCCTCCGATTGGCTAACTTCGGCTATTTAGGCCACATGTGGGAGCTTTACGCCATGTGGGCCTGGATTGGCGTGTTTCTGGACGCCAGCTTCCGACTTAACCCCGCAAGTGACGACGCTGCGTTCTGGGCGCGAATGGCGACCTTCGTCGTCATAGGTGTTGCCGGCGCTGTAGGCTGCATCGGCGGTGGCATGGTTGCCGATCGATGGGGCCGGACGACGCTTACCGCACTGGCCATGGCGGTCAGTGGCGCTTGCGCCTTGGGCGTGGGGTTTCTATTCGGAGCAAACCCCTGGTTGTTGTTGGCTGTTTGCTTTGTGTGGGGCATCACCATTATCGCTGATTCTGCACAATTCTCCTCCAGCGTCACGGAACTAGCGCCGCCGGACCGCATCGGAACCATGCTGACTGTGCAAACCTGTACGGGCGTCCTACTAACCGTGGTAACGGTTCAGTTGCTGCCCGTGGTGGTCGACCATGTGACCTGGCGATATGCCTTCATGGTGCTAGCGATCGGGCCTTTTATTGGAGTAGTTTGCATGCTGGGCCTGAGGCGCCATCCCGACGCCTTGAAACTGGCCGGTGGACGCCGGTAGACATTCGCACCCTATGTGACCGACATCACTTGCGTCAGAATATCATAGAGTTAAAGAGATTTTAATCGTACTCGGTGTTTCCTGGGAAACAGGTTCACGGTATACCGACCAGAGAGGGTACGGCACTATTGGGTGTCAATATGCTAGGCGGAACATGGCATCAGGTGGCGAATTCCATCGATAACGTCGAGGACGCCCTCGGCCGCACGGACGTCGATACTCTTTATGCTGGCCAACGACGTGCAGACGGTGAGTGACATTTCAGCGATCGAAATGATTGTCGTAGGCTCAGACGCGGACGCTGACACCATCAGCGAAAGCGATGCCTGGCGTCATGGACAGCAGCGCGAATAGCAACAAGTTGGCCATGTCCCACACGAACAACGCCGATACTGACGGGACGGAAATCATCCTTCCCGTTCTCGACAACAATTCGACACCCACCAAAACATAGAACCTTGATACGACTGATTTTGTCATCGTCTCAGTTTCCCTGCATTTTCCTTTTCCATTCCGCATGCTAAGACGCGGCTCATGTTGCATATCAATGACCTTGTCTACCGGATCGGCGGACGCACGCTTTTTGACGGTGCCACCGTCAACGTACCCAAAGGACACCGGGTCGGCCTAGTGGGGCGCAACGGCACCGGTAAGACGACGCTGTTCAAACTGATCCTGAGCGACTTGTCGGCGGACGCGGGAAGCCTCAATGTACGGCCCGGTGCGCGTGTGGGGACTGTAGCGCAGGAAGCCCCTTCCGGCACGGAAACCCTAATCGACGTCGTTCTGGCCGCCGATACAGAACGTACGGACCTTCTAACACATGCGGAGACGGCCACGGACCCTGCCGACATTGCGGAAATCCACACCCGTCTTGCCGATATCAATGCACAAACCGCACCAGCCCGCGCAGCGCGCATTCTGGCGGGCCTTGGTTTTGATGAGCATGCGCAACAGCGGCCGTGTTCCGAATACTCGGGTGGCTGGCGCATGCGGGTAGCCCTGGCGGCGACGCTGTTCGCGAACCCCGACTTCCTGCTCTTGGACGAACCCACCAATCACCTGGATCTGGAAGCCGCTCTGTGGTTGGAGAACTACCTTCTGAACTGGCCCGGCACCATGATAGTGATCAGCCACGACCGAACGCTCCTCAACAAGGTGGTCACGGAAATCGTCCATCTTGAGAACTTGAAGCTAAACCGTTACGCCGGCGGCTATGATAGGTTTGAACGCACTCGGCGCGAACGCCAGGAGTTGGATTCCAAATTGCGCGCCAAGCAGGCCGCGCAAAAACGCCATATTCAGGCCTTTGTTGAGCGGTTCCGCTACAAGGCATCAAAGGCCCGACAGGCCCAAAGCAGGCTGAAGATGCTGGAACGCATGGAGCCCATCGCCTCCGCCGCCGCGGATCAGACCATCACATTTAACTTTCCCGATCCCGATCCCTTATCGCCACCGTTAATTGCATTGGATGAGGCTTCTGTAGGCTATAGCAACGTGCCGGTTTTGCGGGGCCTTGATCTTCGCATCGACATGGATGACCGCATCGCGCTTCTGGGCGCGAACGGCAACGGCAAGTCGACGCTGATGAAGCTGTTGGCCGGCCGGATGAAGGTCATGGACGGCAAACTGAACAAGTCGTCGAAGCTAAAGGTCGGATATTTCGCCCAGCACCAGGCCGAGGAACTGACGCTTTCCGAAACGCCTTACCAGCATTTGGCGCGGCTCATGCCCATGGCGACCGAAGCCAAGGTGCGTGCGCATCTGGGACGGTTTGGGTTCTCCGGAGAACGCGCCGACGTGACCTGCCAAGGGTTGTCGGGAGGGGAGAAGGCACGCCTGCTGTTTTGTATGATGTGTCTGGACGCGCCGCATTTAATGCTCTTAGACGAACCTACAAACCACTTGGACGTGGACGCTCGTGAGGCCTTAGTGCAGGCTCTCAACGCCTATGACGGGGCAGTGATTCTAGTCAGCCACGATGCGCACCTCGTGGAACTGGTCGCGGACCGACTGTGGCAAGTGGCGGACGGCACCTGTCGGGCCTTTGAGGGTGACCTATCCGATTATGAGCGCGAACTCCCCGAGGCGCGCCGAAACAAACGCCGGGCCGAACGCGAAACCCCACCGCCAGCCGGCGGCAACCGCAAGGAAGCCCGACGAGAGCGCGCGGAGAAACGAGTCGAAACGGCAGACCTTCGAAAGTCCGTCCGCAATCAAGAAAAGCGGATGGAGAAGCTGACCGTCGACAAGGCAATGCTGGAATCTCGCTTGGTCGATCCGGAGGTTTACGAAGGCCCCACAGCACAGCTCATGGAGCTTCAGGTCCGCCACAGCGAAATCAAGAGTGAACTGGCGGCAACGGAGGAAGCCTGGTTGGAGCTCAGTGAACGTCTCGAGGCGGCAGAGTAGCTCATGCCCCCTGCCCTCCTTAAGGACGACGCCGGACAGGTTCATCAGCCCGCCGGTGCGAACGCCCGCATTCTCAGCCTCGTGCCTAGCCTGACGGAACTTCTGTTCGACATGGATCTGAAAGCACAACTGGTCGGACGGACGTCCTTTTGTGTCCACCCGAACCCGAGCGTAGACGACATTCCGAGCGTCGGCGGCACGAAGCGGATCAACATGGAGAAGGTTGCAGCGCTGGCGCCAACCCATGCCCTGGTGAACATTGACGAAACGCCGAAGCAGATGGCCGATACTCTTGCCTCCCAGGGCATCGCGACGATTGTCACCCACCCCATCGAAGTCGCGGACAATCGAAGACTTTTCGAGCTCATCGGCGGGTTGTTCGATCGGACCAAGGCGGCGGAACGACTGATCGCGGCGTTCGACGGTGCCCTGGCTGGGATGGAGGGCAGTCAATCCACGCGCCGCGCCCTCTATCTCATTTGGCAAAACCCCTGGATGACAATCTCCCGGGACACCTACATCTCGAAGTTCCTCGCCCTCGCCGGCTGGCGGACCATTGCCCACAACGATGTGGTCCGTTACCCGGAAGTGACTATCGACGACACCTTGTTGGATGATCTGGACGACGTCTTATTCTCAACGGAACCGTACACATTCTCCGAAGCGAACCTAGTTGCATTCGCCGAGGCACACCCGGCGCATGCTGCCAAGGCCCGCCTGATCGACGCGGAAATGGTGTCATGGTACGGCAGCCGGGCCATCGCCGGTCTCAGTTACTTGAAGGATTTCGCTGCCGAGGTCCGCGGGCGATGATCGCCACCCGCCTTGCCGTCTATTACGGCGTCATCTTCTTCGTCATCGGGATCATGCTGCCGTTCTGGCCGTTGTGGATGCAAAGCCGAGGCCTTGCACCTGAGGATATTGGGGTGGTCATGGGTATCGGCATGCTCATGAAGGTGGCCGCCAACCCAGTCATCGCCGGATACGCCGATCGTACGGGCACGCGGCGCGGGCCGTTGATTGTATTTTCCGTCGTCGCCACGATGGCTTTCGCCGGCTTCTGGCCGGCGCACGGGTTCTGGCCGATCCTGGTCGTGACCATGGCTTTCTTTCTGTTCTGGTCACCGCTCATGCCCCTGACCGAAACCCTCACCATGCATTACGGCACGGCCGGCAAGCTGGACTATGGCCGGGTTCGCCTATGGGGTTCGCTGACTTTCATCGCCGCCGCCTGGGGTGGCGGCTGGCTGTTGACCGGGCGCAGCGAGGATTTGATCTATTGGATCATCCTGTGCGGTACCGTCGCCGTGGTCATCAGCGCGGTCCTTTTGCCCAATGCGCGCCTAACACCATCGGAAAGCCACAATTCCTTCGCGCCGATCCTTCGGGTTCTCAAAGACCGTACATTTCTTTGGTTCATCGTCGCCACCGGCCTAATCCAGGCCA
Source organism: uncultured Magnetovibrio sp. (assembly GCA_964576415.1). GTDB lineage: Bacteria > Pseudomonadota > Alphaproteobacteria > Rhodospirillales > Casp-alpha2 > UBA3470. Next base: position 10,737 of record CAZNWX010000032.1, read on the forward strand.
GCCACATCATCTATTACGCCTTTGGCACGATACATTGGCAAAATGTGGGTCATTCGAAAGCCGTCATCGGCTGGCTGTGGGCCGAGGGAGTGATCGCGGAGGTGTTGCTGTTCATGTGGGGCGACAAGATCGTCAAACGGGTGGGCGCGGCGCGCCTGATCGCTCTGGCCGGGCTGGCGGGGCTTATACGATGGTGGGGGACCGGCGTGACGGACGAGTTGCCGGCCCTCTTGTTCCTACAGATCCTCCACGGCGCGACTTTCGGCGCGGCGCACCTAGGCGCCATTCATTTCATCGCGCAACGCATGGAGGCCTCGGTCTCGGCGACGGCACAAAGCGTCTACGCCGCCGCCGTCAGCGGCATCGGTTTCAGCCTGGCGTCACTGGTGAGCGGGCATATGTACGCGACCCAGGGCGGGGCAGCCTACCTGCCCATGGCGGTGATGGCGGGCATGGGCGGGGTGATCGCGTTCCAACTTCGGCGACGCTAACCGGCGTTGCCGCACCCCTCAATGGCGGCCCAACGCGCCAGCGTCTTCTCTGCGCGCTGCACCACAGGCACGTCGATCATCTTGCCGTCCACGGTAATCGCGCCGCTGCCCTTGGCGGTAGCGTCCGCATAGGCGTCAACGACGCGGCGGGCATTGTCGATTTCCTCAGGGCTTGGTGAGAACGCCGCGTTCAGAACGGGCACGTTCGATGGATGGACGCAAGATGCGCCTTCCATGCCGAACCGCCGGGCCGTTTCCGCGGCGATCTTTATGCCTTCCAGATCAAGGAAATCAGCGACCGTCCCCATGAGCCCCATAGGCATCAGTCCCGTCGCCCGGGCGGCGATGGCGACCTGTTGTTTCGCAAGCGCCAGGGTATCCGCGCCGGGCGCCAGCCCCATATCTGCGGCAAAATCCTCACCGCCGAGATTCATGGCGACGTTGCGAGGGTCCGCCGCGCCGATTTCCACGGCCTTGAAGTAGGCGGCCGCCGTCTCGATCATCGGCACCAAGCGAATGGTCCCCGACGTCATGCCCGCATCCGCCTCGCGCTCTGCAACACGTGCGGAGATGGCGCGGACATGATCCGCATCGCGGGCTTTGGTGACAAGGATCGCGGCGACGCCGTCGAACACGGCGGCGTCTATATCGTCGGCGGCCAGATCATCGGGGTCGTTGATGCGAATCAAAACATCCGCGCCGTTCTGCGATGCCGACACGGCCGAACCGCACAACGCCTTACGCGCGGCATCCAATTCCGAATTGGGAACGCTGTCCTCAAGATCCAGAATGATACCGTCGGCGCCCCGCAGGTGCGCCTTGGCGATGAAACGGGGATTGTTAGCCGGCACATACAGGAGCGATCGCCAGACGGGGTGGGATGTGGTCATTGCAGGTCTCCTTACCCAGCGAGCATCCGTGAAAGGGTGCCCCCTTGCAAGGGACACCGGGTGCGTGTCACGGATCAGATCATCGAAATTGCGGAGGATAAACCATGTCAAACATCGCGGTGGTCACGGGTGCGAGCCAGGGGATCGGTGAAGCCATCGCCGAACGGCTGATTGAGGACGGCTGGCGGGTCTTCAACCTGGACCGATCGCCGCCCCGCAATACCGACAATCCATCGACCTGGATCGAAACGGACCTCACCGATCCCGCCGCCATCGCCACGGCCTTCGAGATGGTCGCCGCCGAAGGGCCAGTCCTGGGTTTGGTGAACAACGCGGGCCTCGGGATCATGACGGAACTGGAAGAAACCACTGTCGAGGACTTCGACCTAACCGTGGATGTTAACATGAAGGCGCCCATGCTCTGCGCTCAGGCCGCCCTGTCGGCCATGAAAGAGGCCGGGTTTGGACGCATCGTCAACATTTCCAGCCGCGCCATGCTGGGCAAGACTTACAGGACCGCCTACGCGGGCACCAAGGGCGCCATCGCGTCCATGACACGGGTCTGGGCCCTGGAACTAGCGCAGTACGGGATTACGGTGAACGGCATCGCGCCCGGGCCCATCGCCACAGAGTTGTTCACCCGCGCTAATCCCCCCGATATGCCACGCACACAGGAGATCATCGGCACCATTCCCGTTGGCCGGCTGGGCGCACCAGCGGACATCGCCCACGGCGTTGCGTGTTTCATGGACAAACGCGCAAGCTTCATCAACGGCCAGGTTCTGTTGGTCTGCGGCGGCATCAGCCTTGCGCGCGGCGGCAGTTGAAGCCGTTTCGCGAAAACGTTAGGTTTCGCCCATGATCGATATCCGCACCGAGGCCATCACAGACGCCGCCGCCTGGCGGGCGGAAACGTTGGTCCCCGATG
>CAZNWX010000033.1:0-13031 GCA_964576415.1 uncultured Magnetovibrio sp.
GACGTCGCCGTTGCCAAATACGGGAATATTCACAGAATCCTTGACCAAGGCAATGAAGGGCCAATCCGCCCTGCCCTTGTAGAACTGGCAGCGTGTCCGGCCATGAACGGCTATGGCTTGAATGCCACAATCTTCGGCAATTTTGGCCAGTTGAGGGGCGTTTCGGGTGTCATCATCCCAGCCCGTCCGCATCTTAAGCGTCACCGGAATGTTGACAGCCTTGACGGTTACTTCCAACAGCTTCGACGCTAAACCTAGATCACGCATCAGCGCCGATCCGGCATCCCCGTTGGTGACTTTCTTGGCCGGGCAACCCATGTTGATGTCGATTATAGTCGCGCCGAAATCTTCGTTAATACGCGCTGCCTCGGCCATGACATCGGGTTCACAGCCTGCGAGTTGCACAGAGATGGGATACTCATCGGCGCAATGGGTAGCCATCTTCATAGTCTTGCGCGCCGCGTGAACCATGGCGCGGCTCGCGATCATTTCAGAGACGACGAGCCCAGCTCCGGCGCGTTTGACTAGGCGCCTGAATGGCATGTCCGTAACGCCCGACATGGGGGCCAGAACGATCGGATCGTCAATTTCGAGCGGGCCAATATTTATGGGCTTCAACATGGCATTCCTCAAATTATGCCTATTTATTGTGCAATTGGGCCGGAAACTCAAGGCCCTCACGCACGGTTCGGAACAATCGTCAGTTCAGGATGACGTCGGTCACGAACTTGACGCCTGGATATCCCAACGTGAGGCAAAGGTAGGCAGACAGAACCCAGCGCGCCGCTTTCCGGCCCCGCAAACCGTAAAGGCGATGGGTCACCAGCAGGACCGCAATGAGACCGAAGGCGATAAGGGCCAAAATCGTTTTGTGATCGAAAGCCAGGATCTGTCGGGTTTCCTGGAACTGCAAGGCCATCCCGCTTACCACCCCCAACGCAAGCACCACTTCAGCCATGCTGAGCAGCCGGAACATCATGGCGTCACAATCGGCCAGCGCCGGCAAATTGCGGGATCGAGCTGTGGGTTGTTTGGATTTGAGGGTGCGATCCTGGATGATTCCTGCCGATCCGGCGGCGGCCGCAATGGTTAGCAACCCATAGGTCGCAACGGAGACAGCAATGTGCAACCCGAGACCAGCGCCTCGTGCCGCGCCTGGAATTTCGGTAGTCGGACTTTGTCCATGTTGGCCAGACCAAATGATGGCCAGGACAGCCATAATGAACAGAACCGGGGCAATGATGGCGATCAATCGCCAGGCCTCCTTTTCGTAGACGCAAAGGAATGTAAACAATCCCCATGTTGCGGCGATGGTCGTCCAAAGGGCAGCAGTCAGTTCAGCCTGCCAAGCCACCGCATGAGCGGTGATAGACCACAGAAATGGCCCCAAAAACGCAGCCGCAAGCAGAAGCCAAAAAATATGATCCCGACCAGGTTCGCGACGCCAAGCCAACGCTAGGATTGGAAACTGGGTCGCCAGGGCCATGAGATCGAGCGAAGAAAACGTCATTGTCGCAACAGATGTATACCAATCCCGACGAAAAGTGTGGGCAACATGACGTTCGGGGGCCTTCAACACAAGTGTTGTCTAGGTTTTGGCGCCAAATCATGAGTTGGCAGTGCCGGTCGGCGCCGGTACTCTCAACCGCGCCGGCAAGTCAGCCGCCAGCCCCATTCCGGGCCCCTTTCAAATTGGGAGTAGAATGTCGTGCCCAAGGTCGCCGCCCTCATTGTTGCCGCCGGGCGCGGCCATCGGTTCGGTGGTGAAATTCCAAAACAGTATTGCGCCCTTTACGGTGAGCCGGTCCTACGCCACACCCTGTCGAAATTCGTCGCACACCCTGACGTGAACGCGATCGTCACGGTTATCCATCCCGATGACCGCGCGCTCTATGATGAGGCCGCGGCCGGATTGGGCGTGATCGAACCTGTATTGGGAGGCGCGTCGCGGCAAGAATCGGTATACAACGGGTTGGAGGCCTTGGCCAACATTCAGCCCGACGCGGTCCTCATCCACGACGCGGCCCGGCCGTTTTTCACGGATGCGTTGATTTCGGAGATCGTCGCCGCCCTTGATCTGCACGTGGGAGCCGCGCCCGGTATTCCGGTCGCCGATACACTGAAACGTGTGCGAGACGGATTTGTGGAAACAACGGTTGACCGATCGGATCTGTGGCGTGTGCAGACACCGCAGGGTTTCAGGTACCCGGAAATACTGGCGGCCCATAAGGCGGCGGCAGGAATGAATTTGACAGATGATGCGGCTATTGCCGAAAAGGCCGGTTTTGACGTCGTGATACTTGAGGGTGTGGAAGGCAATACGAAGATTACCCGAGCGGAGGATCTGGACATGATTGGCTTGGTGCGTGCTGCGCAGTGGGAATATCGGACGGGTCTGGGATTTGACGTTCATCGGTTCGAACCGGGCGATAAGGTCCAACTCTGCGGGGTGTCCATTGATCACGATAAAGCATTAGCTGGACATTCAGATGCCGACGTCGGCTTGCATGCACTGACGGATGCCATCCTCGGTGCCGCTGCTGCCGGTGACATCGGGGAGCACTTTCCACCGACGGATCCACAATGGCGAGGAGCGAATTCGTCGATATTCCTAAGGTATGCGGCGAAGTTGATCACGGATATGGATGCGAAAATTGTGAATGTCGATGTGACGCTAATTTGTGAGGCCCCGAAGGTCGCCCCGCACCGCGCTAAAATGCGGGCCCTTTTGGCAGACTTGTTAAACCTCGAAGTGGATAGGGTCGGCATAAAGGCTACGACAACGGAAAAACTGGGGTTTACTGGGCGTCGCGAGGGCATTGCCGCGCAGGCCCTTGCAACGATCCGTGTTCGCGCGGAAGAATAGAATTGGTGGCATTCGTGGGCGTTGACCAATCAGTGGATTTTGCGATTTCATCGAATTCATCAAGGAAATCCGGCGCGGCGGCAGGTATAACAACCCCTTCATCCCCACCATTACGTTGATCGAAACGCCGACGCCGGAGCTTGTGCAACGGGTCGTGGTATCCGGGACGGACACCGTTATCAACTAACCGATACCAACGGCCCAGCTTCTGGACCGGATCAAGGATTGGATCGGGTCGCGAAAGAAGTTCGTCGTGGCGGAAAACTATATCGTTCCGGCGCGGCGCGAGGATTAGATCTACAACGGTATCGGGGCGCCCAATACGCCGTGCGCCCAGGCGAAAGGCGAGAAATAGAGTCGCCGCGCTTGGGGGCATTTCCGACCCGATGGACAGTCCATTGATGAACCCGCTTTTCCAGGCGGCTCAGGCTTGTTTCAATGGCGTGATAACGGCGGCTCTGCAGGTCACCGCCATCGTGCAGCAGATCGGTGTACGCTATACGCTAAGCTGTTTCCGCGTTAATCCAGCTCAGAAATCCGCCGTGGCCGTCGACAATGTCGTGTGCCGTGATGCACGGACATTCGTAGCTATGGATTTTCTTGATCCGCTCCGTCAGGGCGGTCACGAGGTCGCGCCGGGTTTTCAGGATCATGGCGACCTCCGTCTCTTCCTGAACAGCGCCGTCCCAATGAAACATGGAAGTCACATTTTCGAGAATATTAGCACATGCTGCGAGACGCTCGCCGATAACGGTGCGTGCGATGTTCTTAGCTTCATCGAGCGAGCCTGCGGTGACATAGATGGTCACGACTGACATAGTCTCTCCTTCTGAGCAATGGTTGATCTGGGTGTGTTTGAATGCCTTGGCCATGGCTATATACTAACGTACCATGATTTCTTCGCGCGCAGTTACCGAGTACACGAGCATAGCCATGGAACCGCAAACGCAAATTTCTGCAACGGACAAAGACAACACCAGTTCCAGGATCCCGACAGAAGGACAGCGAAAGTGGCTTGAGCACGGCCTGGATCAACCAGGCGGGAAACTCCCCCTTTTCGATAGCCTGGGTCAGAAAGTCAGTGAGCGGACCGTCACAAGCTGTGTCGAGAAAGGCTGGGCGGAACAGTGGTTCAAAAACCCTTTGAAACCTGATTGGATCGTTTGCAAGTTGACGGAGGCAGGTCGAAAAGCGGTTGAAAGTAGTTAGCAACCGGGTCGTCGGCTTCAGTCTGCAGTAGAATTTTACTCATCTGGGAAGCAAAATTAACCGACCGGTCGACCTGCTTTTCCCAAATGGAATGGAAATTGAGATCGTTGAGGAATCTGGTGGGCCCGATATGGCCATCATAGGTGACGTGGACCTGTCCTGCTCGAGCTGGGTCTCGGATGTGTTGCGGAAGGTTTTGTCAGCACAGTTCTGTGGGTTGTGGTCAAGATGGCCGGGGCGACAACGATTGATAGCTCGGGAATCGCTAGTCTTCTGAAGGTGTACCAGATTTCGAAAAAGCGCGGCGGCTTGATGATCTTGGCATCATGCGGAGAGTTGACAATGATAGTTCTGGCATTGGCCAAGATGGACGAAGTTTTCAATTTAGCGGTCGATGTCGACGCCGGACGGTAAGAAAACTAATGAGCAATCTCGACGATGAACAACCGCGTCCGCGCATTCTGATGATTTGCATCAACCGACGATTTCGCATGGATGAGCCGTCTTGCGCAGGTCGCGGTAGCGAAGCCTTGGCCGACCGTCTCGAAAAAGAGATCCATAGCCGTGGTATTAATCTCACTGTCGAGCGAAGCTTTTGCATGGGGTATTGCCGGACTGGGCCAACAATCCGCTTGGCGCCTGGAGGCAAGTTCTATCTTAAGCCTTCGGATAACGAGATTGCCGCCCTTCTTGACGAGGCCGAAACCCTATGCGGTACAACGACCGATAACAATGAGGGTCCGCCAATTAATTTTCTGGGTTCATAGGAGCGCAACGCCTGTCCGCAGCGATTGTCTAAAATAAATTTTCATCAATGTGATGTTTGTCGCGTGCGGCCGAGCTGATTTTTGCGAGTATCACGGTGTTGGATGAATTCCAATTTCGAAATTCCTTCGTTCCCTCAAAAGCACAAACTTCGGCCGGTAATTTATTCACCGGCCGCTTTTGTTCGTGTCTCCGCTAGTGTATCCATCAATCAGATCAGACATTTATTGAAGCGGGTGATTTTGGCCCCGCATATAGAAAATATTGGATTGTACTGTGGCGAAACCCATCACACGATTTGCTCGCCAGTTAGCCAACAAGCTGGGATATGATCTGCTACGGCTGCAAAAAATTCATATTTATGACGAGGCCTTGAGTGGCTTAGGGAGAGGCGGTGGCTTTGATGCGTTTGAGGCCACCGTTCCCAGAGATATCAAGTCAGTTGATATTTTCTTGCGAAGTTGCGCAGGAATTGAGGTTCATGGACAAGAACGCGGACGCTTCAATGGCGCGCCAAAAAGCGAAGTCCTTTTCCGCTGCCTGAGGTCCTTAGTCAGTTCGATAAACCATGCAATCATGCAGGGGGGGGAAGTGCCTATTTCCCTGGTGGTGATTGATGATCATTCATCTCCCACCGTAGTTGAGAAAATCGAAACAATCCTTGAGACGGGAAATTTCTCAACCCGCCTGCACCCTTTGAAAGTGCAGGGAATGTCGAGTTCGTTGACGGAAACTTTTGAATTGGCGAGGCGTGATGCGGAAGACGTCATTTATTTTCTTGAGGATGATTATTTGCACGATCTTCGATCGATTTATGAAACCGTCGAGAGTTATGCTCAACTGTCAGCTTGCGTGGGCGAAGATGTCATCTTGTTTCCATCAGATTATCCCGACACCTACAAGCATGTCTGGCCTTCGCATGTCTTGTTGGGCAGTCATCGCCATTGGCGGCGGATCTACCATACGACGGGAACGCAGGTGCTATCCCGGTCGATCCTTGAAGCCCATTGGGAAAATTACAAGGCCTTGACTGCTTATGGCTCAGACCCGGAAATCACGGAAGAAAACACGATTAATCGGGTTCTGAAGACAGTTTCCTGTTACGCTCCCTTGCCCGCCCTTGCGGTGCATTTTCAACATTTCGACACGATATCGCCGTATGTTGATTGGCAGGCGTGGTGGGATCAAGCAGGCAGTGAATGATCTTAAATCTAACACGCATAGATCCGCCAGTTTCCATCGGTGTTTGGGGCTTGGGGCGTCACGCCCGACGGACAATTTTACCAGCGATTGCGCAGGTTGATGGCCTTCAATTAGCAGGTATCGCGACACGTAGAAAAGATGTCGCGACTGAGCTTTCGGAGGTGTATGGCACAAGAGCCTTCGGAACTCTTGAGGAACTGCTGGCCATCAAGGAAATTGACGCGGTCATCGTGGCAACACCAATCGGCTGTCATCTGGAAGATGGCACCCGGGCTCTTCTGGCGGGAAAACATCTCTGGTGCGAGAAATCTCTTGCGTCTGGCATAACGGATACCCGAGACCTTCTGGACAAAGCAGCTGCCTCTGATTTGGCCGTCAATGTAGTCTGTTCGCCACTTTATCATCCCCTGTTTGGGATGTTGCTCAAACGTACTGGACAGCTGGATATCGGCGCTGTGCTGAGCATTGATGCTCAGTTTGGATTCCCTCATGTTTCCGGGGATCATCCAAAATACGATCCACAACTCGACGGCAGTGCCCTTTCCGATGTCGGATACTACCCTATCGTCATCGGCACTAGCCTGCTTCGCGATGAGATAAATTTGGTCTCCGCAGTGATGGAGACGGAACCGGGTTTTGACATTGATACGCGAGGCTCGGCATTTTTTAGGTCTTCGCAAGGCGCTCACATCATTATGCGCTGGGGCTATGGTCAGGATTATGTGAATGAAATACGGATTGTCGGCGAAACCGGGGTGATTGAGGCTTTTCCGGCATTTTCGAAACCAGACAATATCGCTATGACGCTCCGTATAAGGCGCCAGCAGTCCGTAACCAATATCCCTGTGCCGGAGGTCAATCAATACGCGGCGATGCTGGCAAGTTTTGCCGTTGCAATTCGGGATCGAGACTCCCGGGCGGCTTCCCGTAAGTCCGCGTTACGATACCAGTCGCTTCTGGATGCCGTCCGAAGTCATGTATATCAACTATGATGCATTGTGAGTGTAACCTGTCTTCGTCCGATTTTTGGGTCGTAAATGTCACCCGGAACCTTTCCTGCCGGCTAGAAATGCGAGGGCGCCGCATGCTTTCGCCAGATTTCCCCGGACCCGGTCCGGGCGGAGTAGAAAAAGGTACAGAAGGGCTCTAAAAAAATGTTTCTGAACAATGTCACGGGCCTCACACCGAACTCTGTCACTCATTCCATGTTTTGCCGCGACATACAGACGGCTCCAGGTTTGATGCCAATCCTTCCTCCACCGGACTGACCAGGTCATTCGGGATGATTGACCGCCGGCGTGAACTACTCGGGCGGCAGGGTCTATCAACATTCCGTAGCCTTGTTTGGTCATTCGGAGGCTGAGGTCCATATCCTCGGAGTATAAGAAAATTCGTTCATCGAAACCGCCGATTTCGCGCCAGATCGAGATCGGAGTCAGAAAAAAGCCGCCCATGATAAACCACGTGCAAAAGGGACCGTCGGGGAGGCGTGAGATTGGGGAATGGCGGCTCTCACTAGGCCCCATCACGTAAAGCTCAATTTCGCCATTTGGGCGTTGCATAAGTGGGCCAATCAATGCGGCCTTTGGATTTACGAGGGCGGTGTTTACAAGAATTTCCATCGCATTGTCCATGAGAATGGCATCTGGACTGAAATAGAAAGCAAACGTTGTTTTAACTTTGGCCATGCCCTGGTTCACGCCGGTACCAAACCCCTTATTGACTGAATTACGTACTAAATTTACCTGGGGAAACCGGTTGGTAATGATCTCGCACGTGTTGTCGGTACTGGCATTGTCCACGACGATTATGTTCGGAGCCGCAGATAACGAACTCAGGCAATCGTCAATGACAAGGGCGGAATTGTATGTGACCAACACCAAGGTTACCTGGGTCCAGGCGGAAGCCGAGTCAGTTTCAGTCATAAAGCAGCCTCCAATAGATCTAGACCGATTAACAACGAACTTTACATAGCGGACCGATCAGGTAGTAGAGAAAGATCAGATCTATCGCCATTCCGGGAAAATGAACATGAAAAGTGGAACGGATCAACCGACCCGCGTTTTCTATGCCAAAGCCTTCTACGGGCGTGAGGAAATCGATGCTGTAATCGACGTCCTGGAGAACCGTCCATTGACGCTGATGGGAGGCCCCGCGGTTGGTGAATTTGAAAATCGTGTTGCAGGCTTATTTGGAAAATCCTTTGGGCTGATGGTCAATTCGGGTTCATCGGCCAACATGCTGGCTGTCGCGGCACTGGGATTGAGACCGGGTGATGAGGTGATCACCCCTGCCCTTACCTTTTCAACGACTGTGGCACCTTTAGTTCAGCACCAATTGGTCCCCGTGTTCGTGGATGTAGAGGCCGATACCTACAACATAGACGTGGACAAGATCGAGGCTATGATCGGCCCGAAGACTCGGGCAATGATGATACCAAACTTGATTGGGAATTTGCCTGATTGGGCACGTTTGCGGGAAATTGCGGATCGGCATCATTTGATGCTGATTGAAGACTCTGCCGATACCATTGGGAGTAAATTTTGTGATCAACCGACGGGCCGTCTTTCGGATATCACGACAACCAGTTTTTATGCCTCCCACGTGGTGACATGCGGAGGATTTGGTGGAGCGGTCTGCGCAGACGACCCCGAGCTTGAGCGTCGGATGAGACTGCTTAGGGGCTGGGGCAGGACCTCAAGTATCTTGGGTGAATCGGAAGCACCGGAAGATCGGTTCAACGTGGACATAAGCGGCGTTGAATACGACGCCAAGTTTGTGTTTGAAGCCCCCGGATATAATTTCCTTCCTTCTGAAATGGCAGCTGCGTTTGGGTTGGTACAGCTTGATCGACTGCCCGAGTATGCGGAACGACGTGTTCGTAATTTCCGTATTCTGACGGCGTTTTTCAAAGAATACGAACACTGGTTTATTTTGCCGCGGCAAATGGCGGAAACCTATACGCCATGGCTTGCTGTTCCGCTCATTACGCGAGATGACGCGCCGTTCTCTAGACGGCAATTGCAGGTATTTTTTGAAAGCAACGGTATTCAAACTCGAACGGTTTTCACCGGCAATATTCTTCGCCAACCCGGCTTTTCAAACATTGAATGCCGGGTCGACTCGGATGGATATCCGCACTCGGATCAAGTCATGCGTGGCGGTTTCCTGCTGGGTTGTCATCAGGGCATGGGTGATGATGAGATTGAAATTATCACCACCACCTTTAAGGCTTTTATGGACACGCTATAAAGACGGTTGCCGGAGCGTAGTGAAATGCAAGTTTCCGATACATCATTGCCCGGCGTTTATGAAATTGAACCCAGGGTTTTCGAAGACTCTAGGGGATTTTTTCTGGAAACCTACCGCACCTCAAGATACGACCACAACGATATGTCTGTTGAATTCCGCCAGAGTAATCACACCCATTCGGCGCATAGAACGCTTCGCGGATTACACTACCAGATGGCCAGACCACAGGGTAAACTCATTTATGCGGCGCGAGGGGAAGTCCTGGATATCGCCGTAGATATCCGGCGCGGTTCCCCTCATTTTGGTCAATGGCATGCCGTCTTACTGAATGATACGAACCACAAGCAACTATTCATTCCACCTGACTTCGCCCATGGATTTTGCGTGCTCTCGGAGACGGTTGATCTGATCTACCTTTTGACTGATGAATACGATCCTGATGATCAATATGCCATTCGGTGGAATGACCCGGATATTGGTATTCGATGGCCCATAAAAGATCCCATTCTCTCGGAAAAGGATCAAATTTGTTCCTTTCTCAAAGATGTTCCCCCGGATCACCTACCCGAGTTTCAATCGAATGCCTAGTGATTGCCACCCCGGCCCCTATCGGGGAACATCATCCGTAATTTTCTTCAGCCATATTATTCAGCATCATGGCCGAATGTAGAATTTGTAATACGTTCATTGAGCCGTTCATGGCACCGGGGCACCACATTCCAATTGAATGGCCCGAAACATTTCGAATTGATTATCCCGAATGCGGTATTCTATTTGCATGGAACCACGAGATGGAATTATTCGCAAAAGCGAGTGCATTCGAGGACCCGGGCGGTCAATGGATGCTGCTGGTTCCTCGGGCCCGCATTGTCTGACGGAGTGAGGTAGTCACCGCATGGAGAGAGTCCTAATTACCGGTGCGACCAGCTTCCTCGGCGTCCACACTGTGTCCAGATTAAATGACGGTGGGATTATCCCTCACCTGATCGTACGTCCTGGTTCCGATGTTTCCAAGTTGAAGGACATGGGAAATGTTGAACTGCATCAATATGACGGAGAAATTAGTACTCTAGTAGATGCCGTCGAGGCAGCCATGGCGGATGTCTGCATTCATATAGCGGGAGCCTATATTCGCGACCATATATCGGCGGATATCGAGGTCCTTATAGAATCCAACATTCGCTTTGGAGGCCAGTTGCTAGAAGCCATGAAAATTGGCGGAACCCGTAAACTTGTCCATACGGGCTCCACATTTCAGTACTATGAAAGCGACACATACCAACCTCTAAACCTCTATGCGGCAACAAAGCAGGCCTTCATGGATTTGGCTGCCTATTACGCTGACGCTGAAGATTTTGATGTAGTCAGTATCATTTTACCTGATGTTTATGGCGCTCGGGATTGGCGTCCTAAAGTCCTGAACCGGATTGTCGCGGCGCACGTCGAGCGGTCAGCCCTGGATATGGTTGACGAACCCACCGTGCTCGGATTGGTTCACGTCGATGATGCCAGTAGAGCGCTTATCGATGCTTCATCTCAGCTAATATCTGCACCGAAACCGATTTCTGGCGGTATATTCGGCGTTGATCAAGGACACCGTCATTCACTGCGTGACATCGTCGATATGGTCGCCAATATCTGTCAATGCTCCACCAAGATTAACTGGGGCGGGTATCCGGCACCGCGTCGGCATATCTCTGACCCCTGGGAGGGGGCGGCCTTGCCCGGATGGCGTCCAAAGGTCAATCTGGAGGACGGAATCCGCGAGTTAGTCGAGTGTATACGTCGAGAGCAGGTTGAATGAAAATATTGGTAACGGGTGGGGCGGGGTTTATCGGAAGCGCCGTGATCAGGAACCTAATTGAACGCGGGCGTGAGGAAGTCATCAATGTCGACAAGCTAACCTATGCCGCAAATTTGGACACGTTAGCCTCGGTTCATTGTCACCCCGGGTATACCTTGGAACAGTTGGATATTTCCGACGTGGCCGCGTTAAAAGACGTGTTTATGCGCCATCAACCGGATGCCGTGATGCATTTGGCAGCGGAGTCCCATGTCGACCGGTCAATTGATGGACCGGCCGATTTCATTCAGACAAATATTGTCGGGACGTACAATATGCTGGAGGTTGCGCTAAACTATTTCAGGCAACTTGACAGTATGTCACGGGAGCAGTTTCGCTTTCATCATATATCTTCAGATGAGGTATTTGGGGCACTTGGACCCAATGATCCGCCGTTTACAAAGAATACACCTTATAAACCCCGATCCCCCTACTCCGCGACTAAGGCGGCATCTGATCACTTGTCTTTGGCCTGGTATCACACTTATGGGCTTCCTGTTGTCCTGAGTAATTGCTCCAACAATTACGGCCCATTCCAGTTTCCGGAAAAGCTCATTCCATTGATGATTATCAATGCGATGGCTGGACAAGTCCTGCCGGTATACGGGAGAGGTGAGAACATTCGCGATTGGCTGCATGTTGATGATCATGCGGCAGCACTGGTCGCTATCATGAAGCGTGGCCGCTTGGGTGAGTGTTATCTTGTGGGTGGCGACGCAGAACGCCGGAATGTAGATGTTGTGATGGAAATCTGCCGATATTTAGATACCGTTTTGCCGCGCTCCGACGGTTCACCGCATGAGAGCCTGATCAACTTTGTTCAGGACCGGCCTGGGCATGATTTTCGCTACGCCATTGATTGTGAGCAAATAAAGTCTGAATTGGGTTGGAAGCCTGTGATGAACTTTGAGGATGGTTTGGCCCAGACCATCGACTGGTATATTCGGAACCGGGAATGGTGGGAACCGCTTTTGGCCAACCAATATGACGGAAGCCGTTTGGGACTGGCAAGGAGTGAGCGTCGATGAAAGGAATCATCCTGGCGGGAGGAAGCGGGACGCGGCTCTATCCGGTGACCGCTGCGGTCAACAAACAGCTTTTACCGATCTACGATAAACCAATGATATATTATCCATTATCGGCCCTTATGCTTGCCGGTATTCGCGAAATATTGATCATTTCGACGCCCGATGGACTACCCAATTTTCAAGCTCTGCTGGGAGACGGGGAAAGATTGGGCTTGGAGATTTCGTACGCGGAGCAACCGCAGCCCAATGGCATTGCCGAAGCCTTTATCATTGGCCGTGAATTCATTGACAATCAGCCATGTGCCTTGGTTCTGGGTGATAATATCTTTTTTGGACACCAGTTTCCGGATGGTCTGCGCGCCGCAGCGGGACAGACACAGGGCGCCTGCATTTTCGCCTATTGGGTAGCGGACCCAGAGCGTTATGGCGTTATTGAGCTGGATTTCGACGGTAGAGCCTTAGGGATCGAGGAAAAACCCATCTCGCCAAAATCAAATTGGGCAGCGACGGGTCTATATTTCTACGACAACAGAGTCGCCGATATTGCGGCGTCCGTATCTCCCTCGGCGCGAGGTGAATTGGAGATCACCGACGTCAATCGCGTATATTTAGAGCGGGGAGAGTTGAGCGTCCAAAAACTTGGGCGTGGAATTGCTTGGTTGGACACGGGCACCCATGAGTCCCTACTACAAGCGTCGCAGTTCGTTGAAACGGTTGAGCAGCGCCAGGGGTTAAAGATTGCCTGTTTGGAGGAGATCGCGTTACGCGAGGGATTTATTGATCTGGATGCATTTATGCAGTTGGCGAAGGAAATGTCGAAAAATCATTATGGTGCATATCTGACACAGATTGGTAATGAGATCTC
>CAZNWX010000034.1:0-12987 GCA_964576415.1 uncultured Magnetovibrio sp.
ATTCTAACCCATAATAGATCGCTAACGCCGGACAAGGAACTGGCCAATCAGCGTATTCTACTGCCTGCACCGACGCCAAACGCAACTTGGCCTCAAGCAGGCGGTTACGCCAATCACGCCATGCATCATATTGAGATCAAGGATTCGCTTGCGCGAGCCTGGTCCGTCGATATCGGCTCGGGCGCCGACCAAGAAGAGCGCCTGAACGCACAACCCATCGTCGCCGCCGGAATGGTGTTCACCATGGACGCGACTACCCAGGTCCGGGCCTTCGACGAGGGCACCGGCCGAGAAATATGGTCGGCGGAATTGGAGCCTGAAGACGACGACAGCCATATCGGCGGCGGGCTCGCCTTCGACGATGGGCGTATATTCGTAACAACGGGCTTTGCCGAGGTCATCGCGCTGGAAGCGAAGACAGGCAAGGAGCTTTGGCGCCGCAATGTGGTCGCGCCCATGCGGGCGGCCCCCACGGTTCGCGGCGGACGCGTCTTTGCAGTGACCCTGAACAATCAACTATTCGCACTGAATTCAGTGACAGGTGAGATTATCTGGCGTCATCGCGGCCTCCCTGAAATGACCAGCGTGCTGGGCGGTGCCAGTCCCGCCGTCGATCGCGGCATTGTCGTCGTGGCGTATACGTCTGGCGAGTTAATCGCGCTCAAAGTGGAGAACGGGCGCGTGCTTTGGCAAGACACCTTGACGACCGCAGGCCAGACCGATGTCTTGTCGTCTCTGATGGGTATTCGCGGCCGCCCGATCATCGACCGTGATCGTGTCTTTGCTATTTCCAATGCCGGTTTGCTGGCCGCCATCGACATTCGCACAGGCCGGCGGATCTGGGATCGAGAGGTGGTTGGAATTGAAAGCCCCTGGGTCGCGGGAAATTATCTCTTCCTGCTGACGACAGAATCCGAGATCACAGCCTTTTCGCGGACCGACGGGCGGGTACATTGGGTCCGTGGCCTGCCGCGCTATGAAGATCCCAAAGATCTTAAGGATCCAATCATTTGGACCGGGCCAATTCTAGCCAGCGACCGTTTGATCGTCGCTGGCTCAAACGAGGAAGCCTTGGCGATTTCACCCTACTCCGGCCGGATCTTGGGCGTTGTAAAAATGCCTGATGCGGTCACCGTTGCTCCCGTCGTCGCTAACGGCAGCGTTTACTTCCTGGCCGACGACGCCGAGTTAGTCGCTTACCGCTAGGCATTCGCTCCGCCTGGTCATTGGATTGTGGGGTTATCATTCCCTTTACTGTCGCCATTATTGGCCGCCCAAATGTCGGCAAGTCGACGCTGTTCAACCGGCTGACCAGGAAGCGTCACGCCATCGTTGATGACACACCCGGCGTCACCCGAGACCGCCGGGAAGGCGACGCCAAGATAGGTGATTTTGAATTCCGCATAATCGACACGGCCGGGCTTGAAGATGCCGATGACAATGCCTTGGAAGGGCGCATGCGCAAGCATACCGAGCGCGCCGTGTACGACTCGCATTTGGCGATTTTCATGATCGATGGCCGCGCCGGTCTGACCCCCATGGACGAACATTTTGCCAGTTGGCTGAGAACGCAGGAAACGCCGGTTCTGCTCTTAGCCAACAAATGTGAAGGCGGCGCCGGTGAAAGCGGCCGATTGGAGTCCTATGCGCTGGGCCTCGGGGATCCCATCGCCGTTTCGGCGGAACACGGTAAGGGTCTATCCGATCTCTATGACGCGGTGACGGAGATAGCCGAAATGGCGCACCCGGGAATAGATGACGTAGATCCACCGGACCTTTCGGAAAACGACCCCACACGCCCCTTGTCGCTGGCCATAGTCGGTCGGCCAAACGTGGGCAAATCGACCATGGTCAAGTACCTGTTGGGCGAAGATCGGATGCTCACGGGCCCAGAGGCCGGTATCACCCGCGACGCTATTGCCGTGCCCTGGTCTTGGGAAGGCCGGGAAGTCCAGTTGGTGGACACGGCGGGAATACGCCGGCAAGCTAAGGTTGATGCCAAGCTCGAACGATTATCGGTGCAGGACGCGCTCCGCGCCGTACAATACGCCGAGGTTGTCGTTCTTGTCCTTGATTCTAACGCCGTGTTGGAGAAGCAAGACCTCACGATCGCACGAAAAGTGATCGAGGAAGGCCGAGCCCTGATCATCGTCGTCAACAAATGGGATGTCGCCGACGACCGCAAGGATTCGCTGGGCCGTCTTTCCGATCGGCTGCAGACCTCTCTGCCCCAGGTCCGTGGCGTCCCCATCGTTACCTGTTCGGCACGCACGGGACACGGCATAGATCGTCTTATGCCCGCCGTCTTCGAAATTTATGAGATATGGAACGCCCGCATTCCCACGGGTGAACTGAACCGCTGGTTCGAGATGATGCTGGAGGAGCATCCGCCGCCCGTGGTCTCGGCTCGCCGCCTGCGTTTACGCTACATCACCCAAGTGAAAACCCGCCCCCCCACATTCGCAATCTTCTCACCGCGCGCCGACAAGGTCCCAGAGAGCTATTTGCGTTATCTGGCGAACGGTCTTCGCGAAGACTTCGGGTTGACCGGCATTCCACTTCGGCTGAACACCCGCAAGCGGAAGAACCCCTACGACAACAAACGCGACTAGGTGTTTCAAAGCCTCACGGGGACGCTTGCCGCATCGGTCGGCGCCGCCTTACCATCTCACCAAGAATAGGAGGGATAGAATATGATTGATAAGCCCACACTCGGTTTCATCGGTGTCGGCGTCATGGGTGAAAAAATGTGCCGCAACCTAGCACAAAAATCTGGTCGAACGGTCTTCGCTTACGACCGGGACCTCGCACCGCTCGAGAGATTGTCGGCCCATGGGGTGAAAGCGACAACGTCACTTGCTGAAATCATAGCCCGGACAGATATCATTTTTCTGTCGCTCCCCGGTGAGCCTCAGGTGCGCGAGGTTGTGCTTGGCGATGACGGCCTCTTCGCCCACGCTAGGCCCGGTCAGGTCATCTTGGATTGTTCCACCTGTCCGGTGCGGCTTGCTCAGGAGATTGCCGAAGCGGCGGCAGCGAAGGGGGTACGTTTTCTCGATGCGCCCGTGGCGCGCGGCGTCAAGGCGGCTGAGAACGGCACCCTGAACTTCATGGTCGGTGGTGATCAAGAAGACTTTGATACCGTGCTGCCCTACATCAAGTGCATGGGCGGCGATATTACACTCTGCGGCGCCCCCGGTGCCGGGCAGGCGGTGAAATTAATGAACAACATGATCGTCGTTCAGACAGTTCAGGCCATAGCCGAGGCCCTAAAGGTGGCCCGCGGATCCGGAGCCGTCGACGGCAAAATTCTTTTCGAAACGTTGGCGACGGGGTCAGCCGACAGTTTTGTCCTGCGTAACCACGGCATCAAATCCATGCTGCCGGACCTGCACCCCACCGAGACCTTCCCCGTCCGCTACATCATGAAGGACCTGGGATATGCCCTCGAACTTGCCGAATCATGCGGCATTAAGATGACCGGCGCGGAAGCCACCATGGACCTTTTGAAGCGCGCCGACGCCATGGACTTTGGCGATCGCTATTACACCATCCTCATCGAGGCCCTGGGTGCGACCGATACCTGAACCCGATCACATCGACGGACGCGCATCTTTCCAATACTGACCATTCAGGAATTTGTTCAGCCCCTCATCATTCTTCTCCAGGCAATCACGAGTGGTCGGCGCACACCATTCCGCCATCCAGCGGTAGAGTTTGTAGAGTCCGCGCACCGGGTCTAGCCGCCGGCGCGTTGAAATCCTTTGTCGAATTGTTCGATGAGCTCTGACCGCTGCGATTCGGAGTATCCCCTGAACGTCAAGGTGATCGACGTCTGGGGCAGTTTCAAAAGCGCGATCCGCCGGGTGCCCTCCGGGCCAAGCTTGATCTCTAGCGTGCCGCCACCCCATTGCCGCCAAATAGTAGTACCCTGGACATCGTAATCGCGTTCGGGGAAAGCACTAGGCAGAATCCGAAAAAAGTCAGCGTGGGTCACCGCCATCTCCTTAGTGACAGTCACGCGGCGCTCCGTCACTTCAACCCCCCGCCACCGGTGGCCAGGCGGCCAAATGATCCCCATCGGCCAAGGTACGTGTCGCCCGCTCCGTCGGTGGGACGAATAGCCCATTGATGAGAACAAGGTGGCATTGCTCCAACGGTACGTTCAAAGAAGTGAAAGCGGCTTCCGGCGTCGTACCTTTGACCACCTTCATGTCAGCCTCGTTCTTCACCGCGCCGTCAGGCAGGTACTTGCCTAGTGCAGCGTAGAGCTTGATGCGGATTTTCATAGACCTTGGGACCTATTGGGAATGATCCACGTAGGCTTCCATGTAGCGTTGCGGGTTGGCCATCAGGATCGCCTTCCACTCGCCCAGCGGGCTCTTGTTCTGGATCAGACCACGCAGCACCCCCACGTGATCGGTTCGGCCCAGGCTGAGTGCGCCGACGATATGATCGCCGTAGAACTCCAGGCGCAAATACTTGAACCCTTCCTTATCGACCACCACCGACTGATCGCCCCCGTCAACGCCCTGCCAAGCGCCGTAGGAGACAGATACCAATCCCATAGTATCAAGGACATTCATGACCAGACTGCCACGGTACGGCGCATCCTGCCCCACCATGTTCAGCGCGGCGACGCGGGCGTGATCCACGGCCGTCGGCTGAATGGCATGAACGGACCAACCGCCCGTCGAGAAATCCGGACCCTGGGCGCAATCGCCGGCGGCATAGATCCCATCCACCGAGGACATGAGGCGATTATCGACGACAATCCCCTCTTCCACCGTGACGCCGGAACCGTCCAGGAATCCTGTATTCGAAGCGACACCGGCCGCAACAACGACCAGATGTGCAGGCAACTGCGAACTGTTGTCTAAATCCACGGACAAGAGGCCTTCGCCGGCGCCGTCACGGTGCACGATCTTGGTGACCCGCACACCGGTCTGCACGCTCACCCCTTTCTTTTCGCACCAGCGTTTGATCATTTCGCCGCCCGTCTCATCCATCATGCGGGGCAGCATCCGGTCTTCCATTTCCACCACGGTAAGGTTGACGCCTCTTTCCACAAGGGCTTCCAAGATGATGCAGGCGATGAAACCCGCACCAATCAGGACAACGTCGGCCCCTTCGTGAGCGAGGCCAATAATCTGACGCGCGTCCTCAAGCGTCCAACAATGATGGACGCCCGGTGAATCAAGGCCTTCCACCGGTGGCTTAATAGGGCTTGCCCCGGTGCAGATCAGGAGCTTGGAATAGTCCTGGCTAGATCCATCCTCCAGGGCCACCTTTCCCGTACCCGCGTTGATGCTGGCGACCCGGCCCTCACGGTAGTGTATTCCCTTGGTGTCGTAGTGTCCGTCGGTCTTTCGGAGATAGGTCCCCGTCTCATCGATCTTACCGGTCAGATAATAGGGAATAGCCATACGTGAATAGGGCGGTTCGGGCTCGTCTCCAATGAGCACCACATCCGAGGACGGGTCCGCCTTGCGCAGGGTTTCCGCTGCCACCACGCCGGAGGGCCCGGCGCCCACGACAACATAGGTCATCAATGTCTCCTTAGATTAGAGTTAGATCACAAGTCAGGTGCCCCGGCGAAAGGCATAAGCGACGCCATCCACCGAGGTCTATGCTCCGAGAAATCCAAGGGTTTAGAGACTCAGGCGATCCAACGTTTCGTTGCTAGGCACGCCATCCCCGGTCCAACCACGAACCTCGTAGTATTCTGGCAGCATCTTGTCCAAGCCGTTGGTCTTACCCTCAGCCGGGCCGGTCTTCGCCGCATCCTTCACCAGGCGCGCCGGCAGGTTGTCATCCTTGCCAGTAAAGCCTGCGGCCAGATTGAACTGACGCTCCAGGTTCCAGATCCGCTCGCCCACTTCCAGCAGCTTGTCGGTGGACCATTCACCTTCGCAGGCCGCGTCCAATTGCGGCGCCACATCGTCCAAGGTCCAGGCGAAGGACGTGAAGATGCAGAGCCCGGCACTATCGAAGGCTGCGGTCGCATCTTGGAAGGCCTTCACGAGGCCTGCCTTGCCGTCCGTTTCCAAGGGATCGGTCTTTTCGGGGATGCCCAACACTTCAGAAGCCACCGTGTAGCTCCGCAGGTGGCACGCACCACGGTTTGACGTCGCATAAGTCAGGCCCATGCCCTGGATACCGCGCGAATCGTAAGCCGGGAATTCCTGCCCCTTTACGGACATAGACAGCTCCGGCTTGCCGTGCTTCTCGCACAGAAGTTTGGAACCAAGGCCAATTTCCGCACCGAAACCCTCACCTTTACCAGTGAGTTCGGCTAGAGAACAGAGTGCTTCGGCGTTACCGAAGTTGAGCTCGATCCCGCCCGTATCGTCGGTGGAAATCACGCCGTCCTCGAACAACTCCATGGCAGCGCCGACAGTGGCCCCGAAAGAGATGGGATCGATTCCTTGCTCGTTACAAATGAAGTTGGCGAAAGTCAGGGCATCCAAATCATCAACGCCGGTTGCCGCGCCCAAGGCCCAAGCCGCCTCATATTCCAGGCCGCCCGACGCTTTATGGTATTCGGGGCGGTCCTTCACCGAGAAGTGGTTGCGATCGATAGTAGAGACCCGGCCACACGCGATAGTGCAACCAAAGCAGGCCTGGTTGGTGACCAAGTTCGGCTTGCCATCCGACTCACGCGGTTCCGCCATGGCTTCAGCGGAGATGTTGTTCGCGCCCTCGAACTGCACGTCGCGGTGGTTATGGGTCGGCAGCGCGCCGGTTTCGTTGATGACGTTCATCAGAACCTGCGTGCCGAAAGCCGGAAGGCCTTCGCCGGTCACCGCGTTGCCGGCCAACACTTCCTTACCGGCGGCGGCAGCGGCCATGAAGACCGGGAAATCATCGACGGCAACACCCAAGGTGCCACGTACGGCGACCGCCTTTAGGTTCTTGGAGCCCATCACGGTGCCCACTCCGGAACGTCCGGCGGCACGATCCATGTCGTTGACCACACAAGCGAACTTGACGCCTTGCTCACCGGAAACTCCAATAGATGCCACGCGAATCAGCGGATCACCGTGCTTCGTCTTGATCCCCTCTTCCGTGTCCCACACGGACGTTCCCCAGAATTCGGAGGCATCCAGGATTTGCACGCTGTCGTTCTCAATCATTAGGTAGACCGGCTTGTCGGACTTGCCCTCGAAGATGATCATATCGTAACCGGCGTTCTTCAGTTCATTGCCGAAGAAACCGCCCGAGTTCGAGCACGCGATGGCGCCCGTCAGCGCACCTTTGGTGACTACGGAATACCGGCCCGCGGTCGACGCCGACGTGCCGGTCAACGGGCCGGTCGTCATGATCAGTTTGTTTTTGGGCGAAAGTGGGTCGACCTTCGGGTCCACTTCCTCAACGAAATACTTGGTCGCCAGGCCACGCTGGCCCAGGTATTTCTGCGCCCATTCCATGTTGAGCGGTTCGTTGGTCGATGTTCTCTTTGAGAGATCGACGCGCAGTAAATTTCTAGTCCATGCCATTGATCTATTCTCCTTATGCCGATGCTTGCGCACCGGCGTCCGTTTTCTCCGCCCAAGCCCGCATCTTATCTAGACCGGTCCAATTCGCGTCCACATAGGTGATGGCCGCCGTGGGACATGCCGTGGCGCACGCCGGCTCGCCTTCACAGAGATCGCACTTTATAACCTTTCCAGTGGAAGAGTTGTAGTTCACCGTCCCGAACGGACACGCGATGGTGCAGACCTTGCAGCCAACACAGAGCGTATCGGAGACCACCTTGGCACCAGTCGCGGCATCCAAGGAAATTGCATCCACCGGGCATGCTTGCATGCACCAGGCTTCGTCACACTGGGTACAGGTATAGGGGACGAAACGCCCCGCGTCCTCGAACTTGAAAACCTTTATCCGAGACTTTGACGGGTTGAACACGCCTTCGTTGTCATAAGAGCACGCCAGCTCGCACTGGAGGCAGCCGGTGCACTTTTCCGGATCGATGTTGAGGGACTTTTGCATGGAGTAATCTTCCCTTCTTCGTTAGGGGACGGCAGGTACGGAGATCACGCTGGCGGACCGCGGTGTTGCGGCCTGGCCGGTGCAATTTGGTTTCTCCCTGTCGCCCGCTTTTGCGGAACTCATTATGGTGGTTTACCTTAGCACCACCGGACCCACCACTTGGACTCTTTTTTGTTAAAAAACATATAGTTAAGAGTGATTATCATTCGCGAATAGCGGTCGCGGACTCATTCGCACCCTGCGTTACTAATGTGCAGAGGGAAAGAATAAAAATGACCGCTCCGAGAGGCTAACAACGACTAACAATGGGGATCCACATGCCTGTAACAACTCGTGCGATCGATGCCACGTCCGCTTTTCTATCTCTTTGGATCGCATTGGCCGCCCAGCCAAAGCCAGCGCCGTCGAACTCCGCTGGGCGAATTAAAGCAAGGGACGCGAGATCATTTCCGGCAAGATGGTCAAATAGAGCGGCAATTAAGCGGTCATATCTAACTCAGCAAGGCCCGAAACGGCTGGGACCAAGGACGGCACCATCTGGAGCCAAACTGTAACCTTTGAAGCCTTCCCTAGTTGGCTCAGATACGACGACCCCATTAAACCTACCATGCCGGCAAAGCCCGCCAGTCGTCGTCGGTGCCTTCTACCGCCTTCTCGGCATCGTAGCTGTAGAGCCAATTCTGTTGGGGAGTGAAGCTGGCTTCGTCGTTGTAGCGACGAAAGCGAGCGTTGCGCCGTTCCACATCGTCGGCGTCATCGAGGTGGTACCAGCGCTCCGCGTCACGGGAATGTTGGATCATCCGATCAGCCCGGTCCTTTCGGAGCGCTTCAAAACGCCGAAGCGCACCCGCCGATCCTCCGTCATTTTTCTCCAGAAGCCTAGCCAGAACCCAAGCGTCCTCGATCGATTGTCCGGCGCCCTGGGCATGGTAGGGCAGCATGGCGTGCGCCGCATCACCCATCACAGCAATATGTCCTTTGACCCAGTTGTCCAGAGGATCACGATCATAAAGCGCGGTGACGAAAGGCTGCTCTGTAGCCTCGATGAATCGAATAGGAACTTCGTACCAATTTTCAAACGACGTCAGGAGTTCATCTTTCTGCGCCTTCTGTGACCATGATTCGCGCATGGTGCTCTCGGTCGGCCCCAATGCCAGCCAGTTGATCCGAGTACCGCCCGAAACGTAATAGAAGACGAAAGACAGTTTTGGTCCCATGACGATATAGGACGAAATGGGCACACAAAGATCATCCACATCGGCGGCATCGATGACGCCGCGCCAGGTGCAATAGCCCGACCGCAGCGGCACGTGCGGCTGGAAAATCTGATCACGGACCACGGAATGGATGCCGTCCGCGCCGATCAATACGTCGCCGCGCACAACCTCTTTATCAACGCCCCGCACCCAGGGACCGTCGTCATCCTCGCCGACAGATTCTACCTTGAAGTCAAAGCGAATGCGGTCGGCGTCCAGACCCGCCGTCAACGCATCCAAAAGGTCCGGACGATGACTATGAAAGTACGGTGCTCCGAAGGCTTCACGAACTTCCGGGCACAAGGGGGTGCGGAGGATCGTCTCGCCAGTCGCCCAATCCTTGAACTTATGAAAGTCAGGCTCGCAACAGACCTCAGCCAGTCGATCTTCCAGACCGAGCCGCGCCAAAACCTTGACCGCGTTGGAACTGAGTTGAATACCGGCACCGATCTCGCCGAAAGACTCGGCCTGCTCGAGAACGATAAAATCTAGGCCGGCGCGTTGCAGCGCCAGGGCCAGGGTAGCGCCTCCAATGCCGGAGCCGAGAACGATGACCTTCATTAACCTTCCTCCCGGCCCAATTAAAAATCAGGCCGAGAAACGAAGCAATCAACGATCATTTCAGGCCGCGAACTTCGCCTTCGCCTCCTGGCGCCGGGCGTGCAGGACCGGCTCGGTATAGCCGTTCGGCTGGACGCGCCCCTTAAACACAAGATCGCAGGCCGCCTGGAAGGCGATGGAGGCGTCGAAGTCCGGCGCCATGTTCCGATAAGCCGGATCCCCGGCGTTCTGTTGATCAACGACGACAGCCATGCGCTGCATAGTTTCCATTACCTGCTCTTCGGAACAAATGCCGTGGTGCAGCCAGTTAGCGACGTGCTGGGCGGAAATGCGTAACGTGGCGCGGTCTTCCATAAGGCCCACATCGGTGATATCCGGTACCTTTGAGCATCCAACCCCTTGGTCGATCCAGCGCACCACATAACCCAGGATGCCCTGCGCATTGTTGTCCAACTCCATCTGCATCTCTTCCGGGTTCCAGTTTCTGCCCTCCGACAAGGGGATCGTCAGGATGGCATCCAAGCTCGCCCGTTCGCGAGATTTCAATGCATTCTGGCGGACTGCGACGTTGATGCGGTGATAGTGCGTGGCGTGTAGGATCGCGGCGGTGGGCGACGGCACCCACGCCGTGTTGGCGCCAGCTTTTGGGTGACCAACTTTTTGTTCTAGCATGGCCGCCATCATGTCCGGCATTGCCCACATGCCCTTGCCGATCTGTGCCTTTCCCTGCAGGCCGCAAGCCAGTCCTACGTCCACGTTCCAGTCCTCGTAGGCAGCGATCCAGGGCGTTTCCTTGACGGCGTTCTTTCGGACCATGGGTCCCGCCTCCATGGAGGTATGGATCTCATCGCCGGTGCGGTCCAGAAATCCTGTGTTGATGAAACAGATCCGGTCTTTGGCCGCGCGGATACATTCCATGAGGTTGACGCTGGTTCGCCGTTCCTCATCCATGATGCCCATCTTAACCGTGTTCCGCGCGAGCCCAAGGGCGTCTTCGACCCGACCGAACAGGTCGTTCGCGAAGGCGGCTTCAGTAGGACCGTGCATCTTCGGCTTGACGATATAGACCGACCCGGCGCGGCTATTCGTCACCGGACCCGTGCCTTTTAGGTCGTACAAAGCGATGAGCACCGAGCACACGGCATCGACAATGCCCTCCGGGGCCTCGTTGCCATCAGCGTCCAGGACCGCGTTGTTATACATCAGATTGCCGACGTTGCGGACGAGCATCACCGAACGGCCATGCAGCGTCAGCGCGCTCCCATCAGGCGCCGTATACGTCCGGTCGACGTTGAGGCGCCGGTGCACCGTTTCACCGCCCTTGTCGAAATCCGCATTGAGACTGCCGTTCATCAGGCCCAGCCAGTTGCGGTACGCATCAACCTTGTCATCTGCGTCAACGACGGCGACGGAATCCTCTAGATCGACGATCGTCGTCACGGCTGCCTCGAGAACCAAATCGGCAACACCCGCGGGATCGGTCTTACCAATGGCGTGATCGCGATTGATCTGAATATCGATGTGTAAACCATTGTTGACCAACAGCATGGATGCCGGTTGGGCCGCATCGCCTTGGAAGCCAGCGAATTTGGCCGGATCTGCCAACACCGTGTCGGTACCGTCGGACAGCACGGCACGAAGCTGGCCATCTACAACAGTGTAGGCCATCACCTCCGCATGCGAGCCGTCAGCCAAGGCCGCCGCCTCATCAAGCAGGTGTTTTGACCAGGCAATGACCCGTTCGGCGCGCACTAGATTGAACGCGTCGCCGCGGGCCGCGCCGTCCTTCTCGTTGATGGCGTCTGTGCCATAAAGCGCGTCATACAGGCTGCCCCAGCGCGCGTTGGCTGCGTTCAAGGCGTAGCGAGCGTTGGTCACCGGAACCACAAGCTGCGGTCCCGCGATGGTCGCGAACTCGGCGTCTACATTTTCCGTGCCGATCGCGAATGCCGGACCTTCATCGACCAGGTAACCGATCTCCTTTAGGAATGCCTTGTAGGCGCCGACATCAATGGGTTGGCCCTGATGGTCGAGATGCCATGAATCTAGCTTCGCCTGCATGGAATCGCGGGTTTCCAACAGTGCGCGGTTGACCGGCGCGAAATCGGCGACGATTGCGCCAAAACTCGTCCAGAAGGCATCCTGATCGATCCCGATGCCAGGCAACACCTCCTCATTAATAAACCGAAAAAGAACGTCTGCGACGCGAAGGCCACCCGCTTCTATATAACTCATCATGACATTATTCCGCCTGTTGAGAGTGAGCCAAAAATCCAGATATTACCGCCTTTCCCAAAAAGGCACGCGCAAGCTACTCAACGGCATCCGAAAAAACCAGCAAAACCCCTTTGAAAGGTGTATGCCAATTTTACTTCAATCGATGACATAAGCAGAGCACGGGGATCAGGAGAGCCCACAAAGCCTGGGTGGATTGTTGACCCATACTCGCTATCGCCGGAACCGGGCGCCTTGATATCCGCCAGCATGATGTGCGGCCAGTTGCTCCCCTACAGACATTCCTCCGGGTTCGCCGCGGTCAACGCCGCAGGCGACGTCGGCTGGATTCTCCATCCGGTTTTCCCGCTGGGGAAAGCCGTCCAGACCGATAACCATGTGTACTTGTGTATCAAAGGCATTGGGAAGCGGAAGTTACGCTGGTACCGATGCGATTCAAAGAGCAGATCGGCTTTGGAAACCATCGTGCCTGTCCGAACAAATTTCGGAACCGACAGGTTATCAGAGACGCAACAAGAAAGAATCCACCGAAAGAAATCGACCCACTTGACACAGAGTGCCACCCCGCCTTCACTGCGCGATCCAGGGAGTTGACCGTCTGCGGATGAAGGCCATGATCACGCTGTCCAAATTTCGAAAACTGCATCATGCCGTAACCCTCTTGGGTATGTCTGGCGTGGGTAAGACCATGCTGTCCACGGCGCTCCGGCAATCGACCGACTGGTTCCACTATTCCGCCGATTACCGTATCGGCACGCGTTACCTGGTCGAAGAAATCCTGGACAATGTGAAGTTTAAGATCATGCAGATGCGCGATCCCTTCGTCGCCAATCTGCTGCGGTCTGATTCCATCTACATCAACCATAATATTTCTGTCGACAACCTGGAGCCGGTTTCCACATTCCTCGGAATGTACGGCGCCCCATGCGCCGGCGGCCTGGAC
>CAZNWX010000035.1:0-622 GCA_964576415.1 uncultured Magnetovibrio sp.
CATTAGGGTCGGGATGTCGTCGATGGAGCCCGGCGGAAAGGCGAGGCCGTCCGATGGTGCGCGTAGCCCCGTGGCATTTGCGATGGCAGTGCTTTCGATGGCTGGTTTGGAGCCATCCAAAAAGGAATTGAACATCTTCGGATTGAGCCCGCCGCGTTCCGCCTGTTCGGCTGTCAGGCCCCAATGATCCCAGACCGTTTCGGGCGTGGACTCCCGGTATTCCGGGAGCCAGATATGGCCGCGTCCGGCGGCCGCGATGGGAAAGCTGCAGGTCCGCGCCCAATCCACTAGCTCACAGACTAGGGCCGGCTGATCGCCGTAGGCCATGGAATAGATGACGCCCGCTTCCTCGGCCTTGTGGGCGAGGAGGGGGCCGCAGAAGGCTTCCGATTCAACTGTAACGTTGATAACGTTCTTGCCATTCTTAAAGGCTTTTAGGCAATGATCGACGGCGGCGATGGGGTGGCCCGTGCATTCGACGATGATGTCGATGGCTGGGTGGCGGACCAGTGTATCCAGGTCCTCACCCACATGTGTCGCGCCGCTTTGCACAGCCGCGTCGAGGTTGGCTGCCGCGTATTGTTCCTCGGGCCAGCCGACTCGTTTCAGGCTGCGCTTCGCG
>CAZNWX010000035.1:632-12782 GCA_964576415.1 uncultured Magnetovibrio sp.
ACGGATAGATCGACAATGCCGACAAGATGCACGCCGGGTGTCCGGGTCACTTGCGCTAGGTACATGGATCCGAATTTGCCCGCGCCGACGATGCCGACGCGCAAGGGGTCGTTCGCGGCCTCGCGGATAAGCAGTTGGGTATAAAGCGCCAAGGCCTGGTCCTCCGGATTGATTATGGGGTGGTCCGGTTTTAACCGGCCCGGTCTAGCCTGCCAAGGTCGGCCGCAAACCGAAGCTTTCGGAGTTGGCTTTCGCCATAGCCCTGGCTGTTGGTGAGGGCGCCTGTTCCCGAGAGATGACTATACCGATTTTCCGCGTGATCTGAGGAGATGTGATATTCAACGGGTGGCAGCGGCTCCGTCCCGCACCCTCAAGCGCGATACCCGGATGATGCCGACGCCTGCTTTTGCCATGGTCACCAAGGTCTGGTGGTGCAGCATCTCGTGCGCCGACACCAGGGTTAGTCCCTGCTCGGCGAAATCCCCCCGTTTTGGCGACGGCGACGAAGGTTTTAAATTTCTTGATGGTGATACTGAGCACGGTCTTGAAGGGTTTCAATCGATTGATCCGTTTTTAAGAACAATTATCCATATTTTTCTATTGGATTAATCAAGGGT
This sequence comes from uncultured Magnetovibrio sp., assembly GCA_964576415.1. Lineage (GTDB taxonomy): Bacteria > Pseudomonadota > Alphaproteobacteria > Rhodospirillales > Casp-alpha2 > UBA3470. The sequence goes on from CAZNWX010000035.1 coordinate 1,250, forward strand.
CCTATGATTGATTGATCCAACGTTTTTTGAAAATCCATCAGGGAGGGCTCGTCATGTCCGGGATGACCCGTCAGCTTGCCAATTTTGCCGCCGATCTCAGCTACGATGACCTGCCGGCAGAGGTAGTCGAACGCACGAAACTTCTGATTTTTGACATCACCGGGGTCATGGTCCGCGCCCGCCACGATGCGGAATCGACAGCCAGCATGATTTCCGCCGTCGAACGCCTGGGCCTGGCGTCAGGTGATTGTTCGGTGATGGGGGACCCAAGAGCCTACGCGCCGACGGCGGCGGCCCTGGTTAATGGCACCTTGGCCCATTCTCTGGACTTTGACGACACGCACGCCGCGGGATCGCTTCATTCTTCCGCGCCTATCGTGCCGGCGGCTCTGGCTGCTGCCGAGATGGCCGGATCGTCGGGTCGCGACCTGATCGCTGCCTGTGTTGTCGGCTATGAGGTGCAGATCCGCCTGGCCCTGGCACTCAATCCCTCCGAACATTATGACCGGGGGTTCCATCCGACGGCCACCTGCGGCGTTTTTGGCGCGGCAGCGGCGGCGGGCCGATTGCTGGGCCTGGATGGGGTCGGCATCCAGAGCGCCTTCGGCATTGCCCTCAGTCAAGCGGCTGGATCTATGCAGTTTCTGGCCGATGGGTCCTGGACCAAACGCAGCCATGTGGGGCAAGCGGCCCAGAACGGGTTGATCTGTGCTACCTTAGCTGCCGAGGGTTTCAAGGGGCCGGACGAAGCCTTTGAGGGCAACTGGGGATTTCTCTCTGCCTACGCGCCGAACCCGGATGGGGCTAAGGTCACGGACCGACTGGGCGTGCACTGGGAGACCCTGGGACTGGCGGTAAAGCCATATCCGTCATGCCGTTACAGCCACGCGGCCATGGACGGTCTGGTGGCGCTGACCAAGGAACACGGCATCGCAACGGATGACATCGAGGCCGTGGAGATTGGTCTTCCAAAAACCGGCCGAAAGATAATCGGCCAGCCTCTGGACGCTAAAATAAACCCCGAAAGTGTCGTCGACGGTCAGTTTTCCATGCCGTTCTGCGCCGCTGTAGTGTTGCGCGAAGGCGCCATGGCATGGGACGATTACGCCAAGCATTTGACCGATGAAGACACCCTTGCTCTCTGCCGAAAGATTTCCACCGTTCACGACGCTGAGGCCGAGGCGGCGTATCCGGCGAACATGTCCGGTTCGGTGAAGATCAAGACCGCCACCGGCGAGTTTACCACCTTCGTCGAGGTGCCGAAGGGCGAGCCAGACAACTTCATGTCCACGGATGAGTTCCGCGCCAAATTCGACAGCCTCTGCGCGCCTTACCTCGACGACGCGCGCCGGACCCGCTTGGCGGACGCCCTCTTAACGCTTGAAGACGCGAACGCGGTGGCGTCCGTATTCCAACTTAGCCAACCGTAAGGAGCTTGAATTCATGGTCGCCCATGCCAAGGAAGTCGGACCGGACCGCTATCGTGAGTCCTACGGCCGTTATTACGAAGAATTCAAGATTGGGGATGTCTACGAGCATCGTCCCGGCCGAACGATCACTGAAAGCGATAATACCTGGTTTACGCTGTTGACCATGAACCAGCACCCGGTCCACTTCGACGTCGAGTATGCTTCACATTCCGAATTTGGGAAGCCTTTGGTGAATTCCTGCCTTACGCTTTCCATCGTCGCCGGGATGACCGTCTCTGACGTGTCCCAGAAGAACATCGCCAATCTGGGTTGGACCGATATTAAGCTGCCGAACCCCGTATTTGTAGGCGACACCCTGACCGCCGAAACCGAGGTCCTGGACAAGCGGGAATCAAAGTCCCGTCCAACCCAGGGGATTGTCACCGTCCGCACCATGGGCTTCAAACACGGCGGTGTGGTGGTAATGAGTTTCGACCGGGTCATGCTGGTTCCAAAAGAGGGGCACGCCGTCGACGACAAGGCCAACTACTGAGGCGCGTTATGCCCGCGTGGCGCGAAGATCGAACGAGGCTCAGCCCTTGCCGTAAAGCGGCAAATGGCGGCGGGAGATGTTTTCCAGATAGTCCCAGTTGTTCGGGCCGACCAGGACGGCTCGCCGTTTACCCTCACCGTCGGGGAGCAGGAAAGCTACATGCTGAACGTTGTGTTCCTGGCCTAGCATATCGCGACGTGTAGGTTCAGTGTTAGCCGCCGCAGGTTGGGGTTGCGGTTGGACAGAAGGGTCGGGCGGTTTGCGTGACATGGATTTACGTAGTTTCATGGTTCGTCGGATCTTCCGCTATGATGACCCTCTACTGGTGCTTGTGTTGAGATCGAGATCGTGATGAGCGGAACATTTAATCCGAACGTGTTGCCTGGCGCCACGATCGCTCACGATCGCGTGAATAAGTGCCGCACGGCACAATCTGTAAGAGAAGGACAAGGACATGCCCGATAGCTATCTCACCGAGGCCGAACAGGAAGAGACCCTAATCCTCGACGCTGTCGACCAGTTCCTGGAGCGTGACGTACGGCCCTATGTGCGCGAATTGGAAGCCGCCGACGAATACCCGGCCGAGATCGCCGACAAGATGGCGGAACTGGGCCTGTTCGGTGCTACTATCTCCGCCGATTATGGGGGGTTGGGCATGAGCGCCAGCACCTACGCGAAGATTGTTGAACGGGTTTCTGCGGTTTGGATGTCTGTATCGGGCATCTTCAACTCGCATCTGATCATGTGCGCCGCCGTGGAGCGGTTCGGGTCGGAGGAGATGAAGCGCGTCTATCTGCCGAAATTCGCCGCCGGCGAGATGCGTGGCGGTATTGCCTTGACTGAACCCGATTGCGGCACTGACCTGCAGGCCGTGCGCACCCGAGCTGAAAAGGACGGCGACGACTACGTCATCAACGGCAACAAGATGTGGTGTACTAACGCGGTGAAGGGCAACGTCCTGGCCGTCCTGTGCAAAACCGACATGGAAGCGGAGGGACTGCGCCACAAGGGTATGAGCTTGCTTCTGGTCGAAAAGGACATGGGCTACAAGGCCTCGAAGTTGAAGAAGCTCGGCTACCGCGGTGTTGATACGGGCGAGGTGCAGTTCGACGCCGTTCGTGTGTCCGCCGCCAATCTGATCGGCCCGGTGGAAGGCAAAGGATTAAACCAGATCCTGGCGGGATTGGAACTTGGGCGGATCAATATCGCGGCCCGCGGCGTCGGCGTGGCGCGCGCGTGCTTGGAAGAATCGGTCGTTTACGCCCAGACCCGTAAGACCTTTGGCAAGCCAATCGCGGAACATCAGTCGATCCAGATCAAGCTGGCCGATATGGCCTGCCGGGTGGAATCGGCACGACTTTTGACTGAACAGGCGGCGCGGGCCTACGACACGGGTGAGCGCTGCGATCTGGAGGCCGGGATGGCGAAACTGGCGGCCACCGAAGCCGCCATGGAAAACGCCAACGAGGCCATGCGCCTACACGGAGCCTATGGCTATTCCCCCGAATACAATATAGAGCGCTACTACCGTGATGCGCCCTTGCTGTGCATTGGCGAGGGGACGAACGAACTGCAGCGTCTGATCATCGCGAAGCAATTGGTAGAACGGAATCCGGTGTAATCATGAAGCTTCCGCTCGACGGCGTCCGTGTCCTTACGGTCGAACAATACGGCGCCGGCCCTTTCGGTACGCAATATCTCTCGGATCAGGGCGCGGAAGTGATCAAGATTGAAAGCCCCGGCATGGGCGGCGACTACGCCCGCGCCGTCGGACCACATTTCTTCACCGACGAGCATTCACAATTTTTCCATTCCTTCAATAGGAACAAGAAAAGCCTGAGCCTCGATATCTCCAAGCCCGAGGGCAAAGAGGTGTTCCATGAGCTGGTGACGACGGCTGACGCGGTCACGTCAAACGCGCGCGGCGACGTGCCGGCGCGACTTGGGATTACCTACAAGGAGCTTGGCGCAATCAACCCGAGGATCGTCTGCGCGCACCTGTCGGCCTACGGCCGGGAAGGCTCGCGGGCCAACTGGCCGGGGTTCGACTACCTCATGCAGGCGGAGACTGGTTACTTCGCCCTGACCGGTGAGCCGGAATCCCCGCCAACACGTATGGGGCTGTCTATCGTCGACCTGATGACGGGGCTCGGTCTGGCTTACAGTGTCGCCATCGGCGTCCTCAGCGCGCGCGAGACTGGCCTGGGGCGCGACATGGATATCAGCTTATTCGATACGGCGCTATTTAACCTTTGCTATCCGGGCACCTGGTATCTGAACGCCGGTGTCAACCAGCAGCGCGAACCACGCTCGGGTCACCCGTCCTTAGTGCCCTGTGCGCTCTACACGACCAAGGACGGTTGGATCTACATCATGTGTAATAAGGAAAAATTTTGGCCGGCACTGTGCGATGCCATCGAGAGGCCCGAGTGGGCGGATGATCCCCGCTTCGCCACATTCGCTGAGCGTTTGGGGAACCGCATGTTGCTCCAGGATCTGCTGGATGCGGAATTAAGTCACAAATCCACCGCCGAGTGGCTGGAGATTTTTGCCGGCAGCGTCCCGTCGGCGCCCCTGAACGACGTAAAAGGTGCGTTGGACAACCCCTTCGTTGCGGAGCGAGGCCTGATCCAGACCCTCAACCTCGAGGGCCACGGAGAAATTCGCCTTATCGATACCCCTATCAATTCCGGCGTGTCGACGCCCGCGAACCCAGCCCCGACGCTGGGCGAACAGACGGACGAACTGCTTGATGAAATCGGTGTCAGCGCTGAACGGCGCGCCGCGCTAAAGATGGACGGAATCATCTAGTCACTAAGAAGACACCCTTTCTCCTCAGCGGCGTAACGACTAGCGTTTCGCGTCAGCGGCCGCTGCGCCGTCGGCGTATTCGCAGATCACGTTCAGCACGGCCTGGCGTTTCTCTACGTCGACGGCATGGAGCGCGCGCTCCAGCGCGGCCGGCAGATCGGCAGCGTTCTTGACGCATTCTGAAAAGCCACCCGACGCCTCGACCACATGCTCGAACCGTGGCGACGGCTTCAAGTGTGTCAGCGGGGCGTCGTTGGACCGTGATGCGGCGCCGTTTGGGTACATACTCAGTGTCGCGCGCCGTACTGCGCCCCACATGGCGTTGTTGACGATGACCGTGAGGATCGGCAGGCCTAGGGCCTCGCATACGAAATGGGCTGGCGTTGGGTTGCCAAACATATAGCTCCCGTCGCCGACCACGGCGATCACGCGCCGGTCTGGGTTGGCTAGCTTCAGACCGATGCTTTCGCCAAGGCCCCAGCCGAGCCCGCCCGCGGGGCTCAGGCCGAAGTGGCAGCCCGGATTTGGGAAATCCATTAGGTGCATGGGAAATACCATCTCCGTCACCACAAGATCGTCCGGCCCCTTGGCTGCATTCAGGCAATGTGCGATCCATGGTGTCGTGGATAAGGATTTCACTGATGCCGCCTCGACGGCCTTGGCACCCATCTCTCTCAGGTCTGCTTGCGCGGCATCCACCACCTCGCGCCGCGCCGACGCATAGGGTGATGGATCGCGCTCGGATAGGGCGGCGTCCAGTCCGGCCAGGACCAGTGACGACTGGCCTGTGATTCCCAAATGGCTTGGGAAATTCCGCATGACGTAGTCGCTGAGCAGTGGGTCGGCGCCGATGTGCACGATGCGGGCGTCCGGGTTTGGCGTGTGCAGTTTTGGAAGCCACGGTGCATCGCTGTCTAAAACGATAATGAGATCAGCTGACTTGACGTGTGCGCCCACTTCAAAACCCATGTGCCAGGGATGGTCGGATGGAATAGGGGAATGGCGGGGGCGGTAGGCGATCACTGGCAAAGCGTGGCTATCCGCCAGGTGCGCCAGGGTTTCCGTGTCACCGGCCCGTTGCCCGTACCCACCGCAGATGATCACTGGGTAGGCAGCGTCCGTCACCCAATCTGCAAGCTGTTCCAGGGCCGCTGCGTCCGGTGCAGGTGGCGCTGGCCGCGCCACCGCAGATAGTTCAGCCGGAGATTTAGAGGTTTCCTTGGCCAGGATTTCCCGGGGCAAGGTCACGTAGGTTGGTCCACGCGGTTCGCTGAGAGCGATGGCCATGGCGCGGTCGACAACTTGGGTGACCTGATCAGCGGTGCGCAGCTCGTAATCCCATTTCACCGTTTCGCGGACCATGCCACCCTGATCGAACATCTCCTGACCCCAATGGATGAAGACGTTGCGCGCGCCGATACTGTCATCTTCGGTGATTGGGGTCCGCCCCGCGAAAAGGAGGACCGGCACCTTATCTCGGGACGCGTTGAAAAGACCGCAAATGGCGTTTGCGGTGCCTACGTTGACGTGCAGCATCACCGCCTGGGGTCGGCCGGTCGCGTGGTAGTAGCCATGAGCCATGGCGACAGCCAAGTTCTCATGTGGTACGGCAATTGGCGTTGGCACAGGCTGGTTGGTTTCCCGGGCCCGGCAGAAACCTTCGATGATAGATGGAAAATCCGTGCCCGCGTTGCCGAACAGGTAATCGACGCCGTGCGCTCCCAAACGGGCAAGGAACGCTTCGGCAGCGGTGACAGGGTCAGGGGATGTCTGGGTCATGATCGGGGGCTCCAGCGAAGCGGTTGGTTTGACGACGCTACGACTTACGATGATGCAGATCGAGAATACGTTCCGCGTAATCGGACCACAACTGCTCGTGATCGCGTGGGATTGCAGCCCCCAGCATCACATTCGATTCCTCGACCGAATCCTGGACACTTAGGTGACGGCTCGCGGCTTTGAAGGCTCGAAGCGTATTTGATGAAGTAAGATGCCTCATTCAAGTGTCTCAAAATCTGTCAATAATTTTACTTTTGTTGAGTTTATGTCATCCGAAGTGACTTGACGATCCCGCACTGCACAAAATAAGAAGTTGACATGTAGCGCGATCGCGCGCACTCATTCACAACTTATTGTCTCGCGATAGCGCGAGGCGCCGCATCTAAATACTTCTTGCGGCGTACTTTCCGTAGACAATCAACAAGCAACATTCCCAACCGACCGCGCTCGAGAAGGGAAGAACCGCTAGGGGCGATTGGCCAAGGAGACGCCGGCGCTCACGCGACAAGGATAACACAAAACATGACTGAACTTCTGTTCACGGGTCTCGGCTTGGCCGAGCCGGTCCAGCGTGCCGTGCAGGCGCGCAACCACACTACGCCGACGCCGATCCAGGCCCAGGCCATTCCGAAACTCTTGAAGGGCTGCGACATGCTGGGCATCGCCCAGACCGGTACGGGCAAGACGGCGGCCTTCGCACTGCCGATCCTGAGCCGCATGGCCCACAACCCGCCGCCGAAGAAAGGCCGGCGCCACATACGCACCCTAATTTTGGCGCCAACCCGCGAGTTGGCCATCCAAATTGGCGACGAGGTCCAGGCCTACGCAAAGACCCAACGCCTGTTTCAGGCTGTGATTTTCGGTGGCGTTAGCCAGAAACCCCAGGTGGAAAAGCTGAAGCGCGGCGTCGATTTTGTCATCGCCACGCCGGGCCGCCTTTTGGACCTCATGAACCAGAGATACCTAGATTTCAGCCATCTGGATACAGTGGTCCTCGATGAGGCCGACCGAATGCTGGACATGGGGTTCGTCCACGATGTGCGCAGAATCATTAAGGTCCTGCCGGAACGTCGGCAATCCTTGCTTTTCTCGGCGACCATGCCAGACGATATCGCGCGCCTGTCGAAGGAGTTCCTTACCGATCCCGTCCGGGTCGAAGTAACGCCGCCATCAACGCCTGTGGAGCGCATCGCCCAGACCATCCATTACGTGGAGAAGGGTGCGAAGCAAAAGCTTTTGGTGGAGATCCTCGCCGATGCGGCGTTTGCCAAGGTGCTCGTTTTCACGCGCATGAAGCACCGGGCCAATCGGGTCTCCGAATATCTGGAAAAGGCCGGCATTCCGGCTGCGGCCATCCACGGTAACAAATCCCAGGGCGCCCGCCAACGCGCACTAAAGGCATTTAAGGATGGTGCCATCCGAGTCCTTGTGGCCACCGATATCGCGGCCCGTGGTATCGATATCGATGGCATCACTCACGTGATCAATTTTGAGCTTCCTAACGAGCCCGAGAGCTATGTGCACCGTATCGGCCGGACGGCCCGGGCGGGCGCGTCGGGCGCAGCGGTGGCGTTTTGCGACGCCAGCGAGGGCGCCTACCTCAGGGATATTGAGAATCTCACTGGCGTTCGGCTGACGGTGGTTGGAGACGGCCCCGTCGACATGCCGGCACGAGACGGAGAGACCGGCGGCCTCTCGCCCAAGCCTGACGCTCGCGGCTCGCAGAAGAAGCGCCGGCGCCGGCGCGGCAGACAGAATAGCAGTGCGGCGAAGCCCGCGCCGCGGCGAAAGGCAGCGTAGGCCAAGCCCCCGCGGTCAGCCTGACCGGTCGGCTTTGATGAAATCTGCCGCCTTCTCAGCGATCATCATGGTTGATGCATAGGTGTTTGCCGACGGGCAAGCCGGCATGATCGAGGCGTCGGCAACCCGCAAGTTCTCCATCCCGTGCACCTTCAAGGTTGGGTCGACCACGGCCATGGGGTCCGTGGCCGGTCCCATCTTGGCAGTGCCGCAGAGGTGCCAAGACGACGTGCCCACTTGGCCGGCGTAGTCCAGCCATTCGTCGTCCGTCTGCACGTCGTCGCCGGGCATGGTCTCCAGATCATAGTATTGGGCTAGCGGAGCGGCGCGCAGCAATCGCCGGGCCAGGCGCATGCCTGCTAGCAGCACGTGGCGGTCGCGTTCGGCGCTGATGTAGTTGGCTTGAATTTCGGGGTATTCATCTGGGTTCGTCGACTTGGCGTGGATGTAGCCGACACTTTCCGGCCGGTGCGGCCAGAAGCCACAGGTCATTCCAGGATAATCGTCCAGTACGCCCACGTAACCGGCCTTGAAACTGGCTGGCGCGAACACGCCCTGCAGGTCGGGCAAATCCAGCGTTTCGTTGGACTTTGCGAAGATGTGGATGAGCGAAGGCACGATTGCCAGGATACTTGGCCGTCCCGTCGCCCACCGGGCGAACTGGGCTATCAGGCGTGGGCCGCGCGCGAGTTCGTTGATGGTGAGTGAGTTCTTCACCTTGGCGACCACGCGGACGGAGAAGTGATCCTGGAAGTTTTCGCCAACGCCCTTAAGTTCGTGCACTACGTCAACGCCCAGCGACGCGAGAACTTCCGCCGAGCCCACGCCGGAAACCTGCAGGAGCCTGGCCGTATTCACCGTGCCGGACGAGACAATGAGCTCACGTTCAGCCATCACTTGGCGGATCTGACCACCATGACGGTATTCCACGCCCACGGCCTTTTTCCCCTCGAACAAGAGGCGCGTTACCTGCGCGTCTGTGCGCAGGTCGATGTTGCCGCGTTTCAACGATGGTTTCAGATAGGCATTAGCGGAATTGTGTCGCCGGCCCTTGTGGATGAAGCGCTGGAAATAGCCGACGCCCTCCTGGAACTCCCCGTTATAATCATCGTTGCGAGGAATGCCCTCGCCTTCGACGCCGTCTATGAAGGCTTCGCACAGGGGATGGAACCAATCCATCTCGGTAACCTTGGTGGGGCCGTCGGTGCCGTGAAATTCCTGTCGGCCTGGTCGACCGGCCCAGCTTTCAGATTTTTTGAAGTAGGGCAACACGTTGTCGTAGTCCCAGCCCGGGTTGCCTCGTTGCGCCCAGTTGTCGAAGTCGGCGGCCTGTCCCCGGTTGTAGACCATGCCGTTGATAGCGCCTGATCCGCCCAGCACGCGGCCTTGCTGCACGCTGACGGCGCGTCCCCCCGTCCGTTCTGTCGGCTCCGTCTTGAATTGCCACGTGTAGTTCGAGTTGAAGATCATTTTGATGAAGCCAGCCGGCAGGTGAATAAGTGGATGGCGGTCTGGAGGGCCAGCCTCCAGCAGACAAATCTTCACGTCGGACAGTTCGCTGAGGCGTGTCGCGATGATCGAGCCGGCCGCCCCGGCGCCAACGATGACGTAGTCGAAAGTGTCATTGGTCATGTTTTCTGATTTCTCTTAATGTCTCCCACCCTCCGTAATACCCGTTTGGTCAGTCGTAGACAATTTTTGGTGTGCCGGCATTTTCTAGGATGGCCATTCGCCGACCGCGCGCGAATGAATGTTCCGGCTAGAGTTGTCTGGGCATGCCTCACACGCATGGCCGGACCATCTTCGTGCAGCTTGCCAAAATTGCCTTTCGCGCTTGGGGACGCTAGATTGTCGCTAATCCGGGGCCTAGGCTCCGTCACCCGATTTGAGAAGGATGTGATACATGGCTCGAATTGCCGTTTATGAACCCGCCGGCTGCTGTTCCACCGGTGTCTGTGATCCCTCTACCAGCGACGCCATGGCGCAGTTTGCTTCCGCCATGGAAGGCCTCAACAAGCAGGGGGTGGACGTAGAACGTTTTGAGCTCTCCAGCCGCCCCGACGCTTTCGCGTCCAATGAGATGGTCAAGGCCGCACTGGAAAGCGACGGCGTGGAATGCCTGCCGCTGATCATGGTCGACGGCGAAATCGTCTCCAAGGGCATGTATCTGGACAAGGATGCGCTGGGCGCCAAGGTGGGCATCGAGATCGCCGCCGCTGCCGCGCAGTCGTGCTGCGGCCCCTCTGATGTTAAGACCGAAGCCAAGGAAGAAGAAACCAGCACCTGCTGCAGTTAAGGAAGCCTCCCATGCATGTCCTCAAGCATCCAACCCCCACGCTTTTTTTCACTGGAAAGGGGGGGGTTGGCAAGACTTCGCTGTCCTGCGCCACCGCCGTGGCCCTTGCTGACAGCGACAAAAAGGTGCTGCTGGTCTCCACGGACCCGGCCTCAAACATCCATGAGGTATTCGGCCAGGACATCGGTACCGATCCGACGGCGATCGCGGGCGTCGACGGCCTGAAGGCCATGAACGTGGACCCGGAGGCCGCCGCCGAGGCTTACCGCGAACGCGTCGTCGGTCCGTACCGTGGCGTATTACCCGATTCCGCCATCCAGAGCATCGAAGAACAGTTCGCCGGTGCTTGCACGGTTGAGATCGCCGCTTTTGACGAGTTCGCAAAGCTGTTGGCTAATGAGGACGTGACCGCCGGCTTCGACCATGTGGTTTTCGATACCGCGCCCACGGGGCATACGCTGCGCCTTTTGACCCTGCCCACGGCCTGGACCGGGTTCATTGAGGACGCCGCGGCTGGGACGTCGTGCATCGGGCCGCTGGAAGGCATGAAGCAGCAGCGTGCGTTGTACGAGGGCGCGGTCAACGCGCTCGCAAACAAGGATGAAACCACCCTGGTTCTGGTGACCCGGCCGGACAGGGCCGCCGTGGATGAGGCCGCGCGCACCAGCGAGGAACTGGCCGAGATCGGCATCCGCAACCAGGCGCTCGCCGTGAACGGCGTGTTCAAAGCGCATGACGCTAGCGACGCCGTGGCCGTGGCCATGGAACGACGCGGTGGCGCAGCGTTGGAGGAATTGCCGGCAGCATTGGAGAGTTTGGAACGGCGCGACTTGCCGTTGAAGTCCGGTCAGGTCTTGGGGGTTGCGTCGCTTCGCTCATTGCTTG
>CAZNWX010000036.1:0-12697 GCA_964576415.1 uncultured Magnetovibrio sp.
GCAGGGATTGCGCAATGCGGTGGTGGTGGCAGTGCCATGACCGAAGCGGGTGAGTTTGGCGAAATCTACAGTCTCGATGTGATCGACGTGCCGACGAACATGCCCTGCATCCGTGATGATCAGGACGATGAGGTCTATCGGACCGCCGAAGAAAAATACAACGCCATAATCGACCAGATAGCCGACTGTCAGGAACGCAAGCAACCGGTTCTGGTGGGCACGGTGTCGATCGAAAAATCGGAGTATCTTTCGGAGCTCTTGAAGAAGCGTCAGGTCCGTCACAACGTCCTGAACGCCCGCCACCACGAACAAGAAGCCGCGATCATCGCCCTGGCCGGTGAACCCGGCGCTGTCACCATCGCCACCAACATGGCGGGCCGCGGCACAGATATCCAGATGGGCGGCAACTATGACATGCGGGTGAAGCAGGAGATCGACGTCGAACTCGGATCCAGCGCCCATAACACGGCTGCTGCCGCCATCCAAGCCGATATCGACGAAAAGAAGGAAATCGCGCTGGCCGCGGGCGGGTTATTCGTATTGGGCACCGAACGCCACGAAAGCCGACGCATCGACAACCAGTTGCGCGGCCGTTCCGGCCGACAAGGCGATCCGGGCACATCCAAGTTCTACCTCTCCCTCGACGACGACCTCATGCGCATCTTCGGTTCCGATCGGATCGATGGAATGCTGCAAAAGTTGGGTCTGGAAGAGGGTGAAGCCATCATCCACCCTTGGGTCAACAAAGCGCTCGAGAAAGCGCAAACCAAGGTCGAGGCCCACAACTTCGAGATTCGTAAGAATCTCTTGAAGTTCGACGACGGCATGAACGACCAGCGCAAGGTCATCTATGACCAGCGGAAGGACCTCATGTCCACTGAAGACGTGTCTGACGAAGTGGTTGGCATTCGTCACGAGACCATCGCCAATGCCGTAGCCCACGCCATCCCAGAAAAGGCCTACGCCGAACAATGGGACATGGACGGTCTACATGAAGAAGTGCTACGGATCACGGGTATGGACCTTCCGGTCCAGGATTGGGCTAAGGAAGAAGGTATCGCGGACGCGGAAATCCGCGAGCGCCTGATTTCAGCGGCCGATAAAAAGATGGCGGAGAAAGCTGCTACCTACGGCCCAGAGGTCATGCGCGGGGTTGAAAAAAGCCTGCTATTACAGCTTCTGGACCAACTGTGGAAGGAACACCTCCTGACCCTGGATCACCTGCGCCAGGGTATTGGGCTCAGGGCCTATGCACAACGCGACCCCTTGAACGAATACAAACGCGAGGCCTTCGATCTGTTCGAGGATATGCTGGACGGCCTGCGCGAACGGGTCACCCAGGTGCTCAGCCACGTGGAACTGCAGATGTACGAACCGGAAGAAGATATCTTCGGTCGAGGCGAACAGGAAATGGTTGAAAGCCATGAAGCGCCAGCCAGCATGATGGCCGAAAAAACGGAGATCAACGAACAGGCCATCAACGCGGTACCTCTGCACCGCCGCAAGGCCGCCGACGACATCGACCGGAACGATCCGGAAACCTGGGGCCGCGTGCCGCGGAACGCTCCTTGCCCGTGCGGGTCCGGCAAAAAGTATAAGCACTGCCACGGAGCGGTGACATAGCGGCCGGTCCGCGCCTTATGCCGCCGAGAGGAAGCCCACCCACCTCAAGTCACGGGCTACGTCCGCGAACTCCAACATGGAAGATCCACAACGATCACCGATGGCCAGTAGATGCTCTGTGCCGTCGAAGCGGTTGAGGATTTGCACAATCATCTTTGTTCGTTCCGAGTTCAGCGCGTCGCCGGCTCCGACAGTGAAGGTCAATAGTCGTTTTTAGATACCTGTGTCACGAACTTCAACAGTGGCGGTTCACAGTGTATTAATGAAATACCACGGCCCTTGTTGAACCTGGCGGAACTCGTCATCTTGCCCAATATACGGACGACGGGAGGAGCCCATGGATTTCGCACTGACCGAGGAACAACGCGCAATACAAGACGGGATCGGCCAGGTTCTGTCCGACTTCGGCGACGAGTATTGGTTAGAAAAAGACCGCAACGGCGGCTTTCCCGAAGAGTTTTATCGCGCCATGGCCGAAGGCGGATGGCTCGGGGTGAGCTTCCCCGAAGATGTAGGTGGAGCCAACCTTGGCGTTGTGTCGGCCACCGTTATGATGCGAGCCATCGCCTCGTCCGCCGGTGCAATGCAGGCCGCCAGCGCTATACACATGAACGTCTTTGGCCCGAAGGCCATTGCCGTTTTCGGCACCAACGAACAGAAACAGCGCTGGCTGCCTCCGATTATCAAAGGCAAACAGAAAAGCGCGTTCGGCGTAACCGAACCCAATGCTGGATTGGATACCGGATCCATCACCACCAAGGCGGAACGCACGAACAACGGCTACGTGATCAACGGCCGTAAGGTCTGGACCTCCACCGCCCAAGTGGCCGACAAGATCCTCCTTCTGGCCCGCACGACGCCCAAAGAAGAATGCGAGCGCGGCATCGACGGCCTTTCCCTCTTCTACACCGACCTCGACCGCTCCGCCTGTGACGTCCGCGAAATTGACAAAATGGGCCGCAAGGCCGTCGATTCGAACGAGGTTTTCATCGACAACCTGAAAGTGGATGCCGAAGACCTGATCGGTGAGGAAGGCAAGGGGTTCCGTTACATCCTGCACTCCATGAACCCAGAGCGGATTCTGGTCGGCGCGGAGGCCATCGGCATCGGCATGGAGGCGCTCCGCCGTGCGTCAGAGTATGCCAAGGACCGGGTCGTATTCGGCCGGCCCATCGGCCAAAACCAAGCGATCCAGCATCCCCTCGCAGAGAGTTGGGCACAATTGCAGGCGGCCTGGATGATGTGCATGAAAGCAGCCAGCCTCTTTGACGCTGGCGAACCTTGCGGTGCAGAAGCCAACGCGGCCAAATACCTAAGCTCAGAGGCTGGCTTCACCGCCTGCGAACGGGCCGTAATGACCCACGGCGGCATGGGCTACGCCAAGGAGTTTCATGTGGAGCGACTCATGCGCGAGGTCATGATCAACCGCATCGCGCCAGTCTCTCAGCAGATGGTCCTTAATTTCATCTCAGAACGGGTCCTGGGCTTGCCGAAATCCTATTGATTTCGCCCTGTTGTGTGACCCATGTTATAGGTGTCTCTGGCACACACGCGTGAAGAGAATGAGAGAAATTGCCTCAAATAAAGCAGGCTAACGCTATCCTCCGGGATACCTTCGGTTACGAACGGTTCCGCCCGGGCCAAGAAGAGATCATCGCCGCAATCCTAGACGGCACCAGCATCCTTGCCGTCATGCCGACGGGATCGGGTAAATCTCTGTGTTTCCAAATTCCTGCCTTGATCATGGACGGCCTGACCGTGGTTGTGTCGCCTCTGGTGGCATTGATGGAAGATCAGGTCGCAGCTCTGCGTCTGGCCGGCGTCCCGGCAGAGACCATCAATTCATCACGGGCTTATGAGAACAATGCCGACAGCTGGCGCCAAATCGCCGCCGGCACCAGCCCGATCCTCTACATTTCCCCGGAACGGTTGATGACCGAACGCATGCTGACGGCCCTGTCAAAGTTGCCGTTGCGGCTGTTCGCGATTGACGAAGCGCATTGCATTTCCCGTTGGGGCCCGGCGTTCCGCCCCGAGTACCAGGACCTTCAACACCTGACGGAACGCTTCCCCGAGGTCCCGGTAGCGGCTATGACGGCCACCGCCGACAACTCTACCCGCGCCGATATCGCCCAACGCCTTTTCGGCGAAAAGGGCCGGATTTTTGTCTCCGGCTTCGACCGGCCGAACATTCGCATTGGCGTGACGCTCCGTAAAAATTGGAAACGTCAACTCCTGGATTTCGTCGCCGCCCACCACGGGGCCAGCGGCATCGTCTATTGCTTGTCGCGGCGTAAGACAGAGGAAGTGACAGCCTACCTGTCCGAGAATGGAATCACCGCCCTATCCTATCACGCTGGCATGAACGCGGGCGCGCGCAAGCGAAATCAGGATCGATTCATGACAGAACCGAGTTTGGTCATGGTAGCCACCATTGCCTTCGGCATGGGGATCGATAAACCAGATGTGCGCTACGTGTTCCATGCGAACCTTCCGGGCAACATGGAAGCCTATTATCAGGAAATCGGCCGTGCCGGTCGGGACAGGGCGCCGGCCGAGGCCATGATGCTCTACGGTCTGGATGACATTCGCATGCGCCGCATGTTCATTGATGACGAAGACACGGACGCGGATCATAAGCGGCGCGAACACAAACGCTTGGACGCTATGATCGCCTTCTGCGAAGCGCCAGCCTGCCGCCGCCGCACGCTTCTAGCCTATTTCGGCGAGGATACGGATCCATGCGGCAACTGCGACACCTGCCTTGATCCGCCGAACCTTGCCGACGGAACTGAACAAGCCGAACAGGTCATCACCACCTGCCGAGCGACCGGCCAGGTCTTTGGCCAAGCCCACTTGATTAATATTCTGCGCGGCGCGGACACGGAGAAGGTGCGCAAGTTCGACCACGACCGCCTACCGACCCACGGTATCGGCACAGCGTTAAGCAAGGACGCCTGGCGGTCCCTGATCCGACAGATGGTCTCAACTGGGTTATTGGATTTGGATATCCAGGGCCACGGAGGCCTCAGCGTCACCGCCAAGGGCACGGCCATCACCGACGGTCACGAACGTTTCGAATACCGTGTAGAGAGCACCAAACCAAGCGCGCACGCCAAACGGCCGCCCCCGGCCGCCGCGGACTTGGACGACACCGAGGGCGACTTGTTCCTCGTCCTGAAGGCTCTGCGTCTACGCCTCGCGCACGCCAAACGCGTGCCGCCTTATGTGATCTTTCCCGATAAGGCCCTAGCCGACATGGCACAGCGTCAACCGCGCACCCCCGATGACTTCGCTCAAATTCACGGCGTAGGAAAAGCAAAGGTGGAGAAGTTTGCCAGCCCATTCCTTCAAGAGATCGCCGGTTTCTTAGAGGACACCACGGACGCCTGAAAACTGATCGGCGCTCGGCGCTACACGCTTTCCCAGCGATCATGTCGGCATCATGATCAGATTGGATGGGTTTTCCCGCAATAGGGCTAGTTCAGTCCCTTTTCGCCCATAGCTAAGAACTTTTCCCGACGTTGCGCCTTCAGATCAATCTCGCCGTTCATGACCAGATCAGCTAACGCCGCGTCAACGGCCTCCGCCAAGCGGTCCATGGTAACGCCCGGCTCGCGGTGGGCACCGCCCATGGGTTCGTTAACGATGCTATCGATGACGCCCAACTCCAAAAGATCTTGCGCCGTTAACCGAAGCGCAGCGGCTGCTTCTTTCGCCATATCACCGCTACGCCAGAGGATCGAAGCGCAGCCTTCGGGCGAAATCACCGAGTAGATGGCATGTTCCAGCATCAGCACCTTGTTGGCCGTCGCCAGCGCGATGGCGCCACCGGACCCGCCTTCGCCGATGATAACGCTGATCAGCGGTACATTCAGGGAAAGACAAGTCTCGATGGACCGCGCTATGGCCTCAGCTTGGCCGCGGGCCTCCGCATCGACGCCTGGATAAGCGCCCGGCGTATCCACCAGGGTAATGACCGGCAGGTTGAACCGGTCGGCCATATTCATGAGCCGTATGGCCTTGCGATACCCCTCAGGCTTGGCCATACCGAAGTTGTGGCGAACCCGACCATCCGTATCCGCGCCTTTCTCCGTCCCGATCACTATGACCGTGCGGCCGCGGAACCGGCCCATGCCACTGACAACGGCTTGGTCATCGGCAAAGGCCCGATCGCCGGCAAGGGGCGTGAACCCCTCGATCCAGGCGTTGATATAGTCCACCGCATGCGGTCGGTTGTGATGGCGCGCGACCTGTGTCTTCTGCCACGGAGTGAGCTTCGAATAGGTTTGCTGAAGCAGCTTGTCGACCTTGGTCTGCAGTTTGCCCACTTCATCGGCAATATTGACCTCCCCGGACCCACTCAGGTGCCGGAGTTCCTCAATTTTTCCTTCCAACTCGGCGATCGGCTTTTCAAAATCGAGATAGTTATGCATGAGCCCTCTACTAGCATGCCATTTCGGAATTGGCACGTCTGATCGGTAGCCGTTTGCGGCGTCGTCGCCACAATCGTGATTCGTCAACATGTGAATGCCAATAAATGCCCCATGGGCTTTCCGACACGCGTAGCATATCATCGTCGATACTGACTTGAGAGGACAAAAGTCGATTTCAGACGCAAGTTTTATCATCCTAAAGAGACGATACGTCTCCGGAGATTACAGCGCTTTAGGACTATGCTGGAATTATATCAAACGGGACGGCAAGTACGAAAGCCACTGAATATGTTCCAACGATCGGGGCTGAAATAATTTCGGTATGTGCCATGCATCATGCGCCCCCGGGTCGTCCAGGCGCCCCCGCGCAGGACCTTAGTGTTGCCAAACAAATCCTTGGAATATTCCTGATAGCTGTCGGGTGCGAAATCCGGGAACGGTTGGAAGGTATCTGCCGTCCATTCCCAAACATTGCCAAGCATCTGACGACAACCAAACGCACTGTCACCGTCCGGAAGAGCGCCCACGTCAATACTGCCTAAGGCCCTGGCGTCTAGGTTGGCGCAGTTCGGTGTCGGTGGCGTGTGCCCCCAAGGATAGGGGCGCTTCGTGGCGGCAAGGGATCCGTCGGCGGCGAGCGTTCCCAGGGCCGCAACCTCCCACTCCAGTTCCGTCGGCAGCCGCTCCCCTGCCCAGCGGCAATAGGCGCTGGCCTCGTACCAAGAGACGTGGATCACCGGCTCATTTTCCGGCAGAACGATATCATGTTCGAACCGGCGCATGCGCCACCTGCCGGGCCCATTCTTCACCCAATAGCCCGGGTGATCGATGTCGCGCATGTTACGCCACACCTTACCGACGTCACACCAATACGCATCGTTCGCATAACCGTCGGCTGCGACGAATTCCGCAAATTCCGCGTTCGTAACCGGCGCACGGGCAATGGCAAAGGGCGCGACGGTGACGTCATGGGCGTACTTCTCATTATCGAATAGGAATGGCGCGTCTTTCTCAGCCCCCATTCGGAACTTTCCGCCCGGGATTTCGACGTATCCGGGCCACGGTCCCGCGGCGCGTTCGGCGGCTACATCCTCGGCCATGACCAATTTCGGCGTCGGGTAAGCCAAAGTCTGTCGCGCCCACAGAAATGCCTCGGTGTGCATGTCCTCGTGGAAAACGCCGAACTGGTATATGAAGCTGTCCACTTCCGAGGCCAGGGTATCGTGGCTGATGGTGCCCAACCGGTCTACTAAGCGGTCCATCACGCCCTGCATGTAGGCCAAGGTCTCTTCCAGGCTCAATAACGGCAGGTCCCACCGAGTATCGTGAACAACGGCGATGGAGTCATACAATTCGTCCACCCGCGCACCAAGTAGGCTCACCTCACCGTCCAGCAAGCGCAAGATGAAGTATTCGTACCAATAAGCGACGTGGCCGATCTCCCAACGGAGAGGGTTTACAGTACGGATTTTCGGGCCCATGAGCTGATCGGCGTTCAGGCCATTAACCAGCTCTAGGGTCCGCTCACGAGCATCTTGCATCATGGCCGTCAACTGTGCGGTATTTACCTGAGCCGTCATAAACCGTCCTTATTGCCAATCGGGGGAAACCAAGTCTTTTGAAAATTAGCCTGATCACACCCGCTAAGAAACACTCGAAAAACGGAAATCGTGCCTCGGCGGTTCGGTGGGCTGGTTTCTTAAGCGAACAGGGCCATCGGGTTCGCATCGACATGGATTACGAAGATGAACCCACGGATCTGATGATCGCACTCCACGCCTGGCATAGCGCGTCCAGCGTCGCGCGTTATCGCGCCCGTTATCCGAAGGGGCCTCTCATCGTGGCGCTGGGCGGCACCGACGTGAACACGTTCATGAAAACAAACCCCGCTGTTACCGAAGGCACCATGGACACGGCCCACGCGCTCGTGTGTCTGCACGACCTCATCGCAGATGCCCTGCCTCACCGGTTCCACAACAAGCTACATGTCGTCAAACAATCAGCCTTGCCGCTTCCCTGGCCCCGCCAGCCATCAGTCCGGCACTTCGATGTCTGCGTAGTTGGCCATTTGCGCGATGAGAAGGATCCGTTTCGCACGGCTCTAGCGGCGCGTCAGGTGCCAGAAGATTCGCGCCTACGCGTCGTCCATCTAGGCAAGGCTCACAAGCCCGCGTGGGCAAAGCAGGCAGCCGCCGAGATGAAGCGGAACCCGCGCTATCTTTGGAAAGGAGAGGTGCCGGCCTGGCGCGTCCGACGCGAGTACGCCCGCACACAGCTTATGGTCATCAGTTCCAACCAGGAAGGCGGAGCCAATGTGGTCTCCGAAGCGGTGGTCGCCGGCGTGCCGGTGATCGCTTCCGACATTCCGGGTAATATTGGTCTCTTGGGCCAGAACTATCCCGGCTACTACCCGGTTCGTGACGAGACTGCCCTAGCCGATCTTCTCCACAGGGCTGAAACGGACGCTAAATTCTTGAATACCCTAGCCCAGCATGGCCGCCGACTGCGAGAGGATTTCCTGCCCCGCCAGGAGGCCGCCGGATGGAACCGCGTCGTCAAGCTGGTCAGTTGAGGAGCATCACCGGTTCCAAGTGTTCGCTTTCGGGCTTCACCTCGCCAACCACCGCCGCCGCCATGAACCCAGCCGCGTGCAAGGCTTCGACGCAGGTGTCCGCTTGAGCCGCCGGCACGCTGGCCAATAAGCCGCCCGACGTCTGCGGGTCGAACACCAGTGGGAACCGGTTCGATTGCACCGCATCCTCGCGGTTTCGAATAGCGCGGCGCAAGCGGATATTGGCGGGCTGCAGGCTCGACAAAATGCCCATCTCAACGGTCTCTTCCGCGCCGTCCAAGATCGGCAACCGGTCCATGTGAATATCCACATCCACGTCCGACGGGCGAATCATCTCCACCATATGCCCGAGCAAACCAAAGCCGGTGATGTCCGTGCACGCCGTCGCGCCGTGTTCATAAACCAAGTACGCCGCCACCCGATTTGACAACAGCATGCTTTTCAAGGCGTCCTGGATCCAGCGGCCCTTGGCCTTCTGCTGCATGTCAGCAGCGAACAGGGTTCCCGTTCCCAGTGCCTTGGTCAGGATCAGTCTGTCGCCGGGCATCATGCCGCCCTTACGCAGAATGCGATCCTTGTCTATAAGCCCATGAGCGGAGAAACCGAGCGCTAGTTCCGCCCCCTCGCTGGTGTGTCCGCCGACCAGTGCCGCGCCCGCATCCTCCAAGACCTTCATGGCCCCGGCCATAAGCTGGCGCACCGTATCCTCAACCTTGCTCTCGATACCGTAGGGGATAGTCGCGATGGCCAATGCCGATTGGGCCTCGGCCCCCATGGCGAACAAGTCGCTCAGGCTGTGGTTGGCGGAAATCTGGCCGAACACATAGGCGTCGTCGATGAAGGCGCGAAAATAATCCACCGTATGCACCACGACCTTGCCGGGCGGCACCTCGACTACGGCAGCATCGTCTGGTTCATGAAGACCGATAAGGACGTCGTCACGATCGACCGGGTTCAAGTCCTGCAAAGCCCGCGTGAGAACATTAGCGCCCACCTTGGCGCCGCATCCGCCGCAGCGCATGGCGATGGCGGAAATTTCTTTCAGCGTCTCCGGGTCGGCCAAGCCTGCCTGCGGCAAAGGCTGTGACTTTTGTATCATTTCCGGAAGATCACCGTATTTAACCATGAACCGCCGATCGATCCAATCCTTCCAGGTCCACAGCCACGCCCCCTCGGCAACGATACCGGCTTTCGCCGCCACTACATATTTGTCGCCGGCACTAATTAGCGCCAGCATGGTCTTCTGCGGACTGAAGGCCTGCAAGGGTTTGCCCACCAGCGCACGGCGCAGGTTATTGGTCAGGGGCTTTCCCTGACGCACAGCGAACACGCCGGCCTTGGGCCGGGGAAAGTTAAGAACGTTGGCAATGTCGCCGGCGGCAAAGACATGGGAATCGGCGGTGGTTTGCAGGGTGTCGTAGACATTGATGAACCCATGCTCATCCACTTCCAATCCCGACTCCCTTAGCCAGGCAGGAGCGCTGGCGCCGGTGACCCAGAGAATCTCGTTCAATTCTAGGCTCTTACCGTCGCTTAGGACCAGAGTGTTGTCCGCGGCCCGGGTGGCCGCCATGCCCCGATACACGTTGACGCCGCGTTCGTCGAGGATACGGTCGAACCGCCGACTGACGCCCGGGTCATGGGAAGGTATGACCCGAGCGGACTTGCTGACCAAGTGCATCTCCAGCGCTTCGTCGTACCGACCCTGATCGTCCAGCAACTGACGCAGGCGGAACTGGATGGCAAGGACGATCTCCGTGCCCGCCGCGCCGGCGCCGACGACGGCGATGCGATGCGGTCCGGGCTGACCCAACACACGGTCCACTAGGCTGTGCCACCGATCGACAAACCGGTTAATCGGCTTCACCGGCGTGGCGAAATCGGCGGCACCAGGAACACCGACGATATCCGGCCGCGATCCGATGTTCAGGGACAACACATCATAGGGCACCGCCGGTCGATTGGCGCAGCGCACCACCTTGTTCGCGAGATCGATGCCCACGGCCTCCTCTTGGTAAAGGCGTGCGCCGGCGAATTGACAGAGCGGGCGCAGATCGATGTGCGCCTCGTCATAGGTGTAATGTCCGGCTACATAACCCGGCAGCATTCCCGAATAGGGCGTGTGCACGTCCCGGGCAATGATAGTCATGCGGACCCCGGGCATAGGCCTCATGCCGAAGCTTTTCAGCACTGCGACGTGGCTATGCCCCCCGCCGATAAGCACGAGGTCCTTGAGAATTGTTTCTGTATTCGCGGACATGCCCATTCAGACTTGTTCCACCTGTTGTTAATGGCGCGAGGCCTAAAGCGCGTTCAGTTTTTCCAGAGTGGTGCTCTTGAGTTCCGTTTCCATGAGCCCACGGTCATAAGCCGGTGACAGGATTATCTCCGCCGCAGTGACAGCGATGACGATGAACGCGGACATGTGATCTGCGAGGTAATCCCATCCCTCCTCAAACGGGTCGCGGATATGCGCCGGCGCGTCGGCCTTGAGCACGACCTCGCCGGTCCCCGACACGCGCACGGCCTTGCGTGCTAAGATGTCAGTGAAACAAACCTCCAGGGTCGGATTGAATCGCAAATTGGCGATAGTGCCAGGCGAGCGAATATTGGCGAACGCGATGGTTGCGTCATTAAGGATCACAAAGGTGGCCTTGGGGGAGACCTTCGGTCGGCCTTCTGCGTCTACCGTCGCCACGGACCCAGCGCTGAAATTCCGAATGATATACTGCATCTCTGCCGTCAACATGATCCGTCCCTCGTGTGTCAATCACCAGCCCACAGAGAATAATCATGCACGCGGGCTGGCAAAAGAGCCACTTTCAAATTCCCGGCCCGGCCAATCCGCACTCTTCGTTGGTACCAGGCATCATCTGATCTGTCGGTCGGCCAGCATTGATGTTAAGTTTGGTCAATTCTCTCCAGCCGAGACAGTGCCATGATCGACCCGTTCTTCAAATTCATTCACCTGACCGACCCCCACATCACCGCCAGCCCGGTGACCCTGTTCGGGAAAGATGTAGGCGACCATTTGGTGCGCGCCATCGAGAGCATCAACCGGAACTTTGGCGACGCCGCACTCTGCATGATCACCGGCGATCTGGCCCATTGGGGTGAAGCCCACGCCTACGCCAAACTAAAGGAAATACTTCCCGAACTTAAGATGCCCTGGCACCTGCTCATAGGGAACCACGACGCCCGGGTGGCGGCTCGCGACGCCTTCCCCGAACTGCCCTGGTCCGAGGACCGCATTCTCCATTACCGCATGGAAACGGCAGGCGGCGTGTTCCTGGTCCTAGATACGGTAGACGACCGCAATAACAACGGTCGGCATTTCGAATCCCAACTCCGGTGGCTGCGCCAGCAGTTGTTAGAGACGCAGGCCGCGGGGGACGACGTCTTCCTGTTCATGCACCATCCGCCCATGGACATCGGCATCCATTCCATGAACCTGATCGGCATGGCCAACCCAGAGGACCTGATCGCCGTCCTTCAAGGTTTCAGGCATGTCCGCCACATGTTCTTCGGACACCTGCATCGGACCTGCCATGGGTCCTGGCGCGGTATCCCCTTCTCCACGGTGAAAGCCACCTGTTATCAGGTGGAATTGCGCCTGGACGGCTCGGACGTATTGAGTTGTTCGCACGAGCACCCCGCCTATGCGGTCGCCCTGATCAACAAGGACAGCGTCGTTATCCACGACCACAGCTACATGGAAGAGGGCAAAGCCTTCTCGTATGACCGTGGCGCCCCAAAGGGCAGCGACAAGCCCGAGCACCAGAAGGTCTGGTCGTAGATGGGGTGCCGGTCCGTCGCGCTGGCGCTAGCGATCATCGCACTCAGTTGCGCGGGGCACAGTGACGCCGTCGCCCAACCGATTCTCAAGACGGAGCATCGGGGCATCGAATTGGCCGCCATGCCGCTCCGCGAAAAACAAAACGACATCCTACTTCTGGCGCCAAAAACAGGCATTCACAATCTAAGAATGGCCCTAGATCGCCTTTACGCGACCTCGCCCTTCAGCGTACGCCATCTGGAAACCCTGAAGGAAAACGGACGTGTCACC
>CAZNWX010000037.1:0-12409 GCA_964576415.1 uncultured Magnetovibrio sp.
CTGGGTCTGGACATACCGGCGGCGGCACAACAAGTACAGGTCGGCCGGTCTCGAAAATGGCGGCGTTCAAGGTGAGATTGGTCGAGAAGTCCGATTCTGCAGTGGGCCGCGCCGAAACAATTAAATCGGCCAAACGCCCGTGTGCCGCGATACAATCATCTTCACGGCCCACCTCCTCAAACCAACATGCCGAGAACCCGTTGCCGACTGGCGTATCGGTGATTTTGACCTGCTGCTCTGCAACGATGGAATCGAAACTCAGCCGAGCCTGAGAGGAACGTGTGCCCCCCTCTTTCTCGGCGATATCCATCATATCTTCGATCATCGCCACCGACATACCTTCACCCAACAAGGGCACCGTATCTTTCGGGTCGAATCGGACGTGTAAGACCTTGATGTGACTTTTCAGGCGTCGCGCCATCCGAAAACCCATGTTCAGACACCGATTGGAGTCCTCGGTACCATCCGCATGGACAAGAATGGTTCTGAAGGTCAAAGCTTCTTTCCTCCCATTCAGAAAGTCATCGGGCCGAAATTTAACATATGACTCGATTTTTAGGAACTTGAAATCCTACGGGCACTCAATGACTTGCCGAGCCGCCTCCACGGTTTCCTGCTTGGGCCCGGAACTGTCGATACGGGCCCAGGTGATTTCACCGAGCTCATAATCAGACTGTTCTCGTGCAATCATCTCCGTGACGTCGGAAATGTTGCGCTTTCGTGACTTGATTCGACTAATCCTCATCTCCTCCTGCGCATCGATCCACAAGCCATGGAACGGCACTGAATATTCTCGCGCCAGATCAGCCGCCGTCGCACGCTGCGCCGGCAATCCGAAGACGGCATCCAGAACCACTGTTGCGCCTTGGGACAAGGCACGGCGCGCCTCGTCAAACAAATGCTCAAATGTCTTTACATGCATTTCAGTTGTGTAGCCCTCCGCGCCCAAACGGTCTTCTTGGCGGACCCCAGAAATTCGTTTTCGAACAGCATCGGTGCGCACCACTCGGGCGCCCGGTGCGGAACCGTAAAACGGGGCAAGCTCCCGTGCCATTCGAGATTTTCCACTTCCCGACAATCCTCCAACCGCGATGAGCATTGGTGAAGGCGGGTGAAGATAGGAATTGGCTAATCTCAGGTAACCCTCGGAGTTTGCGATCTCTTGAGCACGGTCATCACTTGCCGACATGTCTTTTGCCTGCGCGGCCCCCACATGGGCGCGAACCGCCGCCCGCATGGAGAGAAACAAGGGCAGCACGGCCAAGGTATGAGGCGTCAACGCAATTTCTCCCGTCACGTCCAGATATCGGTTTAAAAGAATACTGGCAAACCGGCGTTGATCATGAAAATCGAGGTCCATGATCGTGAATGCCAAATCGTACATCACGTCAATATTTGAAAAGTCTGTATTGAATTCGATACCGTTGAAAAGGATTGGTTTGGCGTCAATCAGGCAGATGTGTCCCAAATGCATATCGCCGTGGCAATTTTTTACTGCACCTGCTTTACGTCGCGCATCCAACGCGGTAGCTGCGTTGTGTAACGCCGCAAAACAATCACGTTTCCATGCGGTTAAAGTCCGTTCATCCAAAAACGGATCGACGAGATCGAAACAAGCCGTAATATTATCAAAGATCAGATCGCTACCCCTGTATCCACCGGCATCCGACTGCGGCTCTGCGAACGTATGGAAATCCGCAATGTGGTCTGCGAGATCGATAAACGCATAGCGGCGCATGCCGCCCGCGGAGATTTGTAGGTTTAAGAGCGCGTCATCAGCAAACCGACGCATCTTTACAAGCCATTCGACGACATCGCCGTCGCCATCCAAGGACAACTCCCCGGACAGATCACGGGTCACGGACACTACGTCCAAATAAAGGTCTGGTGCCGTTCGATAGTTTTTGCGTAACTCGGCTTCACACGCCTGATGACGAAGGTCTAGGGTTGAAAAATCTAAATACAGACACCGAACGGCCCGCTTCATCTTAAAGGCAAGATCGCCGACGAGGAAAATTTCCGAGATGTGGGTGGAAATCACCTCGACCGGGCCCACTTCTTGATGGGTTTGATGGTCGGAAAGAAACCGGACGACGTCTCGTTGCAAGCGGTTGTGGTCGTCCACTAGACCTGCTCGCGCTCCACGTCTTCGACGCCTTCCGGGTCTTGGTGCACAATGACCTCAGAATTCGGATATGCGGAGCCAACCTCTAGTTCCACCACATCGGCGATCTCATGGGCCCGGCGCAAGGGCATATCGCCATCCATCTCCACGTGCATCTGAATGAACACTTGGGTTCCCGAGAAGCGTGTTCGGAGATCGTGCACACCTTCGACACCATCCTGCGCGCAAGCGATCTCAATGATCTTCCGTCGATCGTCATCTGGAAGTTCATGGTCCATCAGGATATTCAAGGCCTCCATCCCAATCTTCCAAGCCGTGTATGAAATGAATAGGGCGATCCCGATGGCGAAAATGGGATCAGCCAAGGTCATGCCAAGCTCGCTCGCAAGGAAAATGGAAAGAATAACGCTGCCGTTGATCATTACGTCGGTCTGGTAATGCAGGGAATCGGCACTGATCGTCAGCGACCCGGATTCTCGGACTACATAACGTTGGAAAATAACCAACCCCACTGTGACCACGATGGAAAACACCATGACGCTGTAACCGATTTCCGGATTTACGATCATGGTCGGGTGGGCAATCCTCTCGATGGATTCGAAAATTAAAAACAGCGCGGATCCCACGATGAATGCGGATTGTGCCAAACCCGCAAGTGGCTCGGCTTTACCATGACCAAACCGATGCTCATCATCCGCTGGTTGCAGTGCGTGACGGACCGCCACCAAATTGATCACGGATGCAGCTGCATCCAATAGCGAATCAATCAAAGTAGACAGCAGGCTGACAGAATCAGTCAAAACCCACGCAACGACCTTTGTGACAATGAGAACCGCGGCCACGCTGACGGATGCATAGGTCGCCCACCGCATAAGTTGCGCCGTATGAGCGGTTTGATTCGCCACCATGCCCATCTCCGTCATCGACCAATCTTACTCACTTACGGATAGAGACTATCCACCGTCCATCCATCTCCATCCCGTTTATAACGGGTTCGATCGTGCAGACGGAATGCTTCTTCTTTCCACAGCTCAATCTGCACCGGACGCAAGCGTAATCCGGACCAAAAACCCGGCCGCGGAATAGTTCCAACATTGAACTTCGCCGTATACTTCGCGACCCGCTTTTCCAGAGCCATTCGACCTTCCAAGGGTTGCGATTGCTTTGACGCCCAGGCCCCCAACTGACTGAGCTTCGGACGGCTTGCAAAATAGGCATCCGCCTCGGCATCGGCAACCAACTCTATAACGCCCTCGACGCGCACCTGTTTTGCCAAAGTTTTCCAATAGAAACACAGCGCCGCATGAGGATTTGCGTTCAACTCTACCGCCTTACGACTACCAAGGTTAGTATAGAACACAAAGCCGTCCACATCGACATCTTTAAGAAGAACCATACGCGCTGACGGGCGCCCGTCGTCGTCCACGGTGGCAAGTGTCATAGCGTTAGGGTTAACAGGTTCGGTCGCTTCGGCCTCCTCATACCATTCCTTAAAAATTTTTATCGGTTTGTCCGCCGTGACACGCATCACTGCCTCAAAGAAAATTGAATATTAATCGTTACAGGCTATATTATATTCTGGATGTTGAACGCGCATTTTGCGCGTCGTCGTAAATATAGGTCTCAGGTTTCGATCCTGAAAGCGTTAGACGGAGTTTTTTAATGTTCGCTCGTTCATTTGTTTCTAAACCTCACTGGATAGTCCTTTCCTTCTCGTTGGCTTCCGCATCAATGTTGGGCGGTTGCGTGACTGATATGGAGAAAAACCCAAAGCAAACCATGGGTAAAATTCTCGGCGCCGGTCTCGGTGCCCTAACAGGCTCCCAGATTGGTAGTGGCAAGGGCCAAATGGTCGCGATCGCCACGGGCGCATTGGCAGGCGCGTGGTTTGGCGGCGAAATTGGAAAATCTTTAGATAAGGCCGACCAAGCCTACATGAAACGCAATACGCAAGAGAGCCTAGAGTATGGTAAAAGTGGTGCGACATCATCCTGGAACAATCCGGATTCGGGTAACTCTGGTAGCGTAACGCCAACCAAAACCTTCCAAAAGACAGATGGTCGGTATTGCCGGGAATTCGAACAGACCGTCTACGTAAGCGGCAAAGAAAAAGCTGCGACGGGGCGAGCTTGCCGTGAGCCGGATGGCACCTGGAAGATCGTAAGCTAGACGCTTTTCCCTCAATCTTGAAACCGTACGCGACGGTGTGGAATGTTTACCAACGTTGAGGGAAATATGTGGATTTCTACTCAAAAAAAATCCATATGAATTTTAGGCGTATCCCAAAAAGCCTGTGCCGCCATATCACGCTGGCCTTCCGTAAAGTGGTATCCAAGCACCGTCCACGGCCCTAGAAAAATTGCGAAATAATGGATCGGTCGAACGGCAATCCATGCGGGAACTAAAACTCAATAGCCTACGCTGCTGTGCTTTATTGAGTTAGAACAGCCGCTAGTTCTGGATTGTTGGGATCATCTTTCATTTCAAGATCATAGCTACGTATGCGGTTCGGGCGTAAAACGCATGTCCACGGCCCATTTCTTCTACCATCGCCGTACGCCTTGCTCTATGTTGTGACCCAGGGTTCATCATCGTCCCTGGGACGAAATATTGAATTAGAAAAAGAGGAAAAAATGACCGACGCCGCACCTCTCATGGCTGGAAAAAAGGGCTTGATCATGGGGGTCGCCAACGACCGCTCCATCGCCTGGGGTATCGCTAAGGCTTCCCGCGAACAGGGTGCCGAACTGGCTTTCACCTTTCAGGGTGAGGCACTGCAGAAACGAGTGGAACCCTTGGCCAAATCCGTCGGCTCCAACATTGTCCTTCCTTGTGACGTCACTGATGAAGACAGCATGGACTCGGTCTTCCAAGAAATTGAGAGCCACTGGGATAACCTTGATTTCCTGGTTCATGCCATCGCCTACTCCGACAAGTCTGAGTTAAAGGGCGGCTACATCGACACAACGCCAGCCAACTTCCAAATGACCATGAATATTTCGTGTTATTCGTTCACAGCTCTCTGTCAGCGCGCACGTCCGCTCATGAAGAACGGAGGTAGCCTGATTACCTTGACCTATTTTGGCTCAGAACGCGTCATGCCGCATTACAATGTTATGGGCGTTGCCAAGGCAGCCCTGGAAACCAGTGTGCGATATCTTGCGGAGGACCTCGGCAAGGATGGTATTCGGGTGAATTCCCTGTCGGCCGGGCCCATGAAAACTTTAGCTGCATCCGGAATCGGTGATTTCCGCTACATTCTGAAATGGAACGAATACAATTCGCCGCTGCGCCGAAACGTCACGTTAGAAGACGTGGGAGGGGCCGGAATGTATCTTTTGTCCGATCTTTCCAGTGGGGTCACCGGCGAGAACCACCATGTGGACTGTGGCTATAACATCGTTGGCATGAAGGCCGTCGACGCCCCTGACATCTCCGTCGTCTAACGTTTGCACCGATGTCTCACAACACATTCGGCCATCTTTTCCGTTTCACGACCTTCGGCGAAAGCCATGGAGCCGCCCTTGGGTGCGTAGTGGACGGCTGCCCGCCTGGCATCCCGCTGTCGGAAGTGGATATCCAACCCTACCTAGATCAACGAAAACCAGGCCAATCGCGATATACTACGCAACGCCGTGAATCTGACACGGTTAACATCGTCTCAGGTGTATTTGATGGAAAAACCACTGGCACACCCATTGGTCTCATTATCGAGAACGAGGATCAACGCTCCAAGGACTATTCGGACATTAAGGAGAAGTTTCGTCCAGGCCACGCAGATTTCACTTATATGGAAAAGTATGGCATTCGCGATTATCGTGGCGGTGGACGCTCATCTGCTCGCGAGACCGCGATGCGGGTAGCCGCCGGGGCCATCGCGCGCAAAGTACTTAATGAC
The DNA here is from genome assembly GCA_964576415.1 of uncultured Magnetovibrio sp. Taxonomy (GTDB): domain Bacteria; phylum Pseudomonadota; class Alphaproteobacteria; order Rhodospirillales; family Casp-alpha2; genus UBA3470. Next base: position 6,024 of record CAZNWX010000037.1, read on the forward strand.
GACATCAAGATCCGCGCGGCCCTGACCCGAATGGGGAACAAATATATCGATCGAGAGAATTGGGATTGGTCCGAAACCGCACACAATCCATTTTTTAGCCCCGACCCCCAGTCAGTCGCTGATTTAGAAATCTATTTGGACAGCATTCGGAAATCTGGATCCTCCGTTGGCGCCGAAATCGAAGTCCATGCGGAAGGTATACCCGTTGGCTGGGGCGCGCCTGTTTACGGCAAGTTGGACGCCGATCTCGCAGCGGCCATGATGAGCATCAATGCCGTAAAGGGGGTTGAAATCGGTGCTGGAATGAGCGCGGCCGGCCTCACGGGAGAGGAAAACGCGGACGAAATGCGCGTAGATGGAAACCGCATCGTCTTTCTAAATAACAACAACGGCGGCGTCCTCGGCGGCATTTCCACCGGACAGGACTTGGTCGTCCGTTTCGCCGTGAAGCCGACCAGTTCGATTTTGTCCCCGAGGAAAACCATCGACGCCTTTGGCAAAGAGACCGAGATCGCGACCAAGGGCCGCCACGACCCCTGCGTCGGTATCCGAGCCGTCCCAATTGCCGAAGCGATGATGGCTTGTGTGCTCGCTGACCATATGCTGCGCCATCGAGCGCAATGCGGTTAGCTAATGAACGCCGTTCACGGATTTCGTCTCGGCTGTGATATGGATGTGGCCTATACTAATTTAGTTCTCCAGCGGCCGGACAAAGAGGGATATCGTATCCACAAGGTCCTAACGACGCCGCATGAGCCGTCGGAGGCTTTGCAAACAAGAAGGGAAGCGATTGCGTCGCAAATGGTCCCGTTCCTCGCTGACAAAAACTACGTCATCCAACAGTATGATCGAACTCCAAAAGACTCTTAGGTCCTTCAGGTCAACGCCATGGCGCGATCATAAGCGAGTTTTGACCAGGAGTTGGTTGGTTGGCGGCCCCTGCGTTCCGCCGCCAGGGAGCGTGCCAATTCTGTCCGTCCTTCCCGCAGGGTGGCATCCAATAAAATCATTGAAAACAAATCCCGCTGGGCATGACTTCCACCGATCCCGGGCAAGGAATAGCGAATGGGCAGCAAACTCTTGATGGTGGCTTCATAATGGCCACGTTGATAGGCGACCAGACCGCGTGCCAGTTCAACGCCGACTTCACTGGCGACCCGAGCGTTGTCTTCTTGTGAGTTCGTTTGAGCATATTCCTGTTGTGCATCCAGCGCGGGATCAGTGGCCGCATCATCTACGGCAGCAAGAACCAAGGCGAAATGCGCGTCGATGAATGTCAGGATACAATCCGCTTTCCGATGTCGACATTTCTCGGCCAAGTCTTGCCATCGATCGGCCACACCGATCCCGTGGAGTTCCAGTCGCATAAGCAACGCAGCATTGTTACAAAGATCCAGATACTCATCAGACACCGGATCCCAAATAGTTTGATCATATAGCTCCAGCGTTTTGTCGTACTGACCAAGGTCCAAGTGCATGAGCGCACGATGCCACCAAACATGGTATCTGAAGTTGTTGACGTCCGACAAGTTGGCCTCCGTTTCCACCAACCAGGCAATCCCCTCCTCCGGGGTGTCCGTCATTTCGTGGACATGTGCTACAGCATGAATGGCCCAAGGGTTCTTCGGGGTGCGTGCTACGGCTGAGTGCCCTTTATCGATGGCCTGTGCGTAGGCATGGGTCTCTTCCAGGCCAAAGGCCTGCATTCCTTCGACATAACCATATCCTGGCACCTGATCATCCCAGGCGTGCTGAACGCGAGATACGACATCGCGAAGGTTTTGACTATCGCCACGGTAGAAGTATCCGTGGTGAGCAAGACGCAGGGCCAAGATATCTAGAGGATTCGCCAACAGAATGGTCTCCCAAAGCCCCAAAGCCTGGTCCGTAAGCCCCATTGTCCAAGCATGCATGGCGTCCGCATGCATCCGCTCACGCGGAGTCATATCGGGCCAGTGCCTCTCCAAGCCCGTCCGGATTTGGCTAGCCTTCGCCTTCAAGGAGGGTACAGCCATGAGCATGAAAAAATAACCGCGCAGGATATCGGCCATGGGCATTTGAGCATCCTCGGCATATACGGCCTTGAGGCGTTCGCCCGTATCAACAGCCATGCACAGATAGCCTTCAATCGCGTGATCCAAGGCGCCAACGCCCTCCAACGTTTTGGAACTGACAGCCATTCCTCTGAGATCATTGAACATGGGCTTTCTCACTTCAGTGTTCGTGGGCGGATCGCATTAGTCTATGGGAGGTATACAGTGATTGGGATTCCAAATACTTGGCGAAACCGCGATGAATGATCTTGCAAAATTGGCTAGAGCGACCAATTTGAAAATAACAGTAAAAGGAGCCAAAATGACGGAAATCATCGATAAGACCCCCGAAGAGGTTCAATCCTGGATCGACGCACGTGAAGCCTGCCTGATCGATGTCCGGGAAGATCAAGAGGTAGCCCAGGCGAGAATACCCAACACGGATATTCACATCCCCCTCTCCCGGTTCGATCCAAGTGTTGTACCGACCAATTCGGCCAAGAAATTGGTCTTCATTTGCGCCCAAGGGGTTCGCAGTATGCAGGCCGGTCAGTATCTGTTGAACAACGGCACCATCACGGAAGCCTACAATCTACAAGGCGGTATCGCCGAATGGCACCGCTCCGGTTTCACGCTCGAAATGATTTAGATCGCGTTATCGGCGCTGCGTTGTGCGCCGATCAAGAATTCCTTGTTTCCTTCAGGTCCTCTGATTGGGCTCTCGGATATACCTATTACGGACCACCCCGGAAGCGCCCGCAGCCAATCCGAGATACGGGTGCAAACTTGTTCATGCAGTTTCGGGTCGCGCACAACACCGCCTTTCCCAACTTGCCTGCGCCCAACTTCAAACTGCGGTTTGATCAATGCAATGAGAACCGCATCTGATGCCGCCAACGCTAGCGCGCTAGGAAGAACAGTTTGCAGACCGATAAAACTGGCATCGCACACAATGAAATCCGCCGGATCCGGAATGAGACCTTGGTCCAGATGGCGCGCGTTGGTTTTCTCCAAAACAACCACACGGTCATCTTGGCGCAGCTTCCAAGCCAGTTGGCCATGGCCCACATCGACGGCATACACGCGTGCCGCACCGTACGACAGCAGCACATCCGTGAACCCGCCTGTCGACGCGCCGATATCCAAGGCAATCGCGTCAGAGGGATCGACATCAAAATGGGAAAGTCCATGGGCCAGTTTCTGTCCACCGCGGCTGACCCAGGGATGGACCTCTCCACGAACAGTGATCTCCAATTCCTCAGAGATCGCGTGACCGGCCTTGTCCAAGCGGGTCTCGCCGACGAATACCTTGCCCGCCATAATAAGCGCCTGCGCCTGGTTACGAGACGCCGCCAAGCCCCTAGCGACCAGGGTTTGATCCAGTCGAACCTTGCCTAACTTCGCCATTGGATAACTCCGGCCTGCTCAGCACGACCACAATACTCAACCACTGCCGATTGGTTTTGTCAGTAATGCCTCCATTGAATCATCAAGTACGTGGAGAACCTTTGCGACCACGCCGTCCTGTCAAAATCTTGTGCGGATAACACTGGTGACCAACATCCCAGATCAATCGATCGTCGGGTGTCTCGAAAACATGATGAAGCGCCAACGTCAATTCGACCACGCCCAGGCTGGCACCCAAATGCCCACCCGTGGCGGATACGTTGCCCACGGCATCATACCGCGATTCGGTGGCAAGTAACAGGAGTTGCTCGTGCGAAAGCAAGCGTAGATCAGAGGGATCTTCGATAGAGCCAAGAACAAGGGTTTGGAAGTCCGCGTTCACGAACTACTCCTTCTTTGGAGAATCCTCTCCCGAAAATTGATCTCTCAACGCGATCAAGAACGTCGATCAACAATAAATGTTGCGAGGGCCCGCAGGGAATCGGCCTTTTCACCGAATATTGCAAGGTGTTCTTGAGCTTGTTGGCTGAGCATGTGCGCTTGCTCGCTAGCTTTGTCGACACCGAGCAACGAGACAAAGGTTGCCTTTCCCGCACCGGCATCCTTCTGGGTCTTCTTTCCGACCTCCGCTTCATCGCCCGTGACATCCAAAAGATCGTCGGCAATCTGAAAGGCCAAGCCGATATCGTGGGCGTATTCACGAAGATAGTGGCGCGCCTCTTCTGATGCTTTCCCCATCAACGCCCCTATATCACAGGATACGGCAATCAAGGCACCCGTCTTCATGCGCTGGAGGCGCGTGATTTCAGGAACGTCGAGCTCATGGTTCTCAGCATAGAGGTCAATAATCTGACCGCCGACCATACCCTCATGGCCAGAGGCTTTCGCCAGGACCTTGACCAACGCCGATCGAATACTGGATTCGGTATGGGTTTTCGCATCCGCTAAGACCTCAAACGCCTTGGTCAGGAGCGCATCTCCAGCGAGGATGGCGGTGGCCTCATCAAAGGCAATATGGCAAGTGGGCTGGCCGCGCCGCAGCTCGTCATCGTCCATGGCCGGCAAGTCATCGTGAACAAGCGAGTAACAATGAATCAATTCAACTGCCGCTGCAGCGCGAAGGGCGCGCGATTCTTCGACGTCAAACAGGGCTGCCGTTGCACAAACTAAAAATGGGCGAACACGTTTGCCCCCGGCCAAACTGGCATATCTCATGGCTTCCACGACACGATTCTCATGGCCGTTCGTCTCTGCCAATATGTTGTCCAGAACGCCGGTGACCGCCTCAGCGCCACGGGAAAGTTCGGCAAGTAAGTCTTCTTGGTTCATCATTCGGTATCAAGAGGCTCCGCGTGAGGGTCGCCTTCAGTGCCCAGAACGACTTTATCGATTCGCGTCTTTGCGTCCATCAATTTGTTCTCGCAATGGCACTTTAATAGCGCACCACGAGCATAAGCGTCGATCGCATCATCGAGGTTGCCATCGCCTGCTTCCAACGTTTTAACGATCTCCTCGAGTTCATCCAACGCGGCTTCGAAGCTCATTTTCTTGATGTCTGCGGGGACTTTTTTTTCTACCGACATAAGATCCTCATCAAAGTCTTGCGAAGTCTAATTGTGCACCCAGATATGCGCAAGAACGGCTCCCGCTTAAGCCGCCATCAATGCAAGCACATGAACCTGCACACTTTCGCGCAAAGCCTGTAGGTCGTATCCACCTTCCAACAGCGACACGACGCGACCGTCACAACATTCCGATGCTATATCCAGCAGCTGCTCCGTTACCCAGCGGTAGTCATCTGTTTGAAGCTCAAGCTGTGCGAGCGGATCACGCGAATGCGCGTCAAAACCGGCTGAAATAATCAACAAGTCGGGTGCGAAATGCCGAAGCGCGGGTAAAATACGTTTCTCGTATCCATGGCGAAACGCTGCAGACCCGGAACCCGGCGATAAAGGGAAGTTCCTTATGTTGTCCGCGCATCCCGTTTCATTTTCCTGACCGGTACCCGGATAGGCTGGCCATTGGTGGGATGAGCCGTAGAACAGGTTCGGTTCTGCTTCAAAACTGTGTTGGGTGCCGTTGCCATGATGCACGTCGAAATCAATAACCGCGACCCGATCCAGCTTATGGGCGCTACGCGCGTGGAACGCGGCAATGGCTGCACCATTGAACAGGCAGAACCCCATGGCCCTCGAGCTCTCCGCGTGGTGTCCCGGCGGACGCACGGCACAAAAGGCGTTCGTGGCATCGCCGGCCATGACCCGGTCAACCGCCTCGACCGCCGCACCAGAAGAGCGCCGCGTCGCTTCCAGGGATTGGGGCGACATGACCGTATCCGGATCGAGGTGCACCTGCCCCTGCTCCGGAACGTTCTCCACGATCTTCTCCACGTAATAGGGCTGATGGACCAACTCCACTAATTGGAGATCAATCTCTGGGGCTTCATGACGACTAAGATGCTGGAAAGGTCTATCATCCAGTCCATCCAATACGGCTCGCAATCGCTCCGGGCATTCGGGATGCGTGGGCCCGGGATCATGCTGGACGCAAGAAGGGTGGGAATACAAATACGTGCTCACAATCTTCCCCTTTCAGTTCTGAACAACACTGCGACAGGATAACCTGACCTATCGCGTAGCGCCCGTTAACTGTTCCAAATAGTCAACCAATTGGGTCAATTTCTCATGATCCGTCACCCGTTGTACCGGCATCTTAGTTCCAGGGAGAAATTTATCCGGTCCTTCATCAAATAGGCGAAACAGGGTTTCCTTGTTCCAGATGAAATCCCGCCCTTTCAAAGCCTTCGAATATCGATACCCGTCGACCGTGCCAACACGTCGCCCAAACAGGCCTTTGAAATGGGGGCCAGACCGCTGCACTCCGTTCGGGATCAAACCATGACAACGGGCGCACTTTCGAAACATTGACGCACCGGGATGCTGACTG
>CAZNWX010000038.1:0-852 GCA_964576415.1 uncultured Magnetovibrio sp.
TTCTAGCGCTGTCGAGGGAGGCCAGCGGCTCATCCATCAACAGAATATCGGGAGAGCTCAGTAACGCGCGGCCGATGGCAACGCGTTGCCGTTCGCCGCCAGAGAGGCCCGCCGGTCGGCGGTCGAGCAGGGTGCCAATATCCAAGAGATCCGTGACATCGTCCAAGTCATGGTACCGTGTCGCTTTATTGCGGAACCGTTGCCCGTAAGTGAGGTTACCGCGCACCGTCATATGGGGAAAAAGTCGGTCCTCCTGGAAGACGTATCCGACGCGACGGCGTTCCGGGGACACGTTTATCCGCTTATCGGCATCGAAAAGGACGTCGTCGCCAACTTCGATCCGACCGGCCCCGGGCGTTGCCAAACCAGCAATTAGGTTGACCAGCGTCGTCTTTCCCGATCCAGATCGTCCGAAGAACGCCGTCAATCCGGGGGCGGCCGAGAATTCAGCCTGCAGCTTGAAGCTCCCCACTTGATGCTTGATCGCGACATGAAGGGCAGGTGACGTGCTCATTTGCGTGTCCTTCGTGTCAGGTATTCGGAGGTTATCAAGGCCCCTAACGCCAGTGCCACGGAAATCATTACAAGGCGTAACGCAGCGCCTTCGCCGCCAGGTGATTGCACGGCCGTATAGAGCGCCAGGGGTAAGGTCCGGGTCTCGCCTGGAATATTGGAGACGAAGGTGATGGTCGCGCCGAACTCACCCAGGCAACGTGCAAAGGCCAGGATGGTGCCGGTTAAAATTCCCGGCACTATCAAGGGTAAGGTCACGGTGACGAAAACCACAAAGGGACGCGCACCCAGAGTGCAGGCTGCCTGTTCCAATTTTGGATCTACGGCTTCCAATTCCTG
>CAZNWX010000038.1:862-12390 GCA_964576415.1 uncultured Magnetovibrio sp.
GCCATGACACCTGCCGCCGCGGCCGCGCCCTGCCAACTAAATGCGATGCTGATCTGAAACGTGTCCCAAAGCCACGCTCCAACCAATCCCCGGCGCCCCATGATCACCAACAATAGATAACCGACAACTACTGGAGGAACGATCAACGGCAGATGGACAATGCCATCCAGAAGAATTCGACCCGGGAACGTTTTTCGTGCCAATACCCAAGCCATGGCAATACCAAGTGGGAGGCTGACGCCGATGGCCCAAAGAGCGACCTGAAGACTGAGCCGCAACGCTTCCATTTCGAGTGAACTCAATGCCATGGAGCGCACCTCTTCTTACGACCCGCTCGTCGGCAGGAAACCATTCGCCGCGAACCGGGCTTGCGCATCAGCCGACATCAGAAACGCGAAATAGGCCTCCACAGCATCGCGATCGGCGCGCGTGCTAACCACGGCCGTATATTCGATGGGCGGGTGGGTGTGTTCGGGAAACGTTGCGACCTGCCACACCTGGTCCGTTACGCCAAGATCAGAACCGTAGACGATGCCAGCCCGAGCCTCACCGCGGGCGACCAATGCCAACGCGGCCCGCACATTGGCGGTGCGGGCAATCTTTCCAGTCATGGCGCGCCACACACCCAAGGCCTTCAACGCGGCCGCACCATAAATTCCCGCGGGAACGTGGTTCGGGTCCGCCATCGCCAGCCATTCCCCTTCAAGCAACTTGGGCATTGCCTGCCAACGGCCGGACAACAAGGACAAAGGCGCGTCGGCTGGCGACACGAGGATGAGCCGGTTATGGACAATAACCTGGCGGGTCTGGGCATCCATGGCGCCAGCCTCAACGGCGTAGTCAACCCATTGACGATTAGCGGATATGAATATGTCGCTCGGAGCGCCATCGACAATCTGGCGAGCAAGAACCGAACTGGCGGCAAAAACACACCGGCACGCAGGTAATCCCGCACGTTTCGCCACCTCTGCAATTTCCCCCATCACTGTTGTCAGGCTGGAGGCGGCGAACACGGTGACCGGTCGCGGCTCAGCCCGCACGGAGAGGCTCACCAAGAAGGCGAGCATTCCGATGTAGATATAGTTACGGCGCAAACCCATTCGGCGGTGTGCCTCCCTAGTTGAAGGTTGCACCGACAGCTTGTCAGAATAGGTCTAGCCGTACAATTCGTCCGGATTGATTTCCACGTCGGCGATTTCCACGACGGCATCGTCGCGAACCGCGAGATAAAAGCAGTTGCGCCGTCCTGTGTGGCAAGCTACGCCTTCCTGGTGAACCTGCATCAGCACGGTATCTGCGTCACAGTCCCAGCGGAAATCCTTTAGCGTCTGAACCTGACCAGAACTCTCTCCCTTTCGCCACAGCTTCTTGCGCGACCGCGACCAATAGCAGACCCTACGGGTACGCAATGTCTCGGCCACCGAATCTTTGTTCATCCAGGCCATCATCAAGATTTCGCCCGTGTCGTGCTGTTGAGAAATGGCGGGAATGATGCCGTCATCGTTGTATTTGAGAGCATTCACCACTTCGTCAATGGTGGCGTCGGAAAGTGTCTCAGACATGATCGTCTCCACGGTTTGTTCCTGCATTCAACAGGCGGACGCATAACGGGCTAAGCCGGCCTCTAGGTCTTCAATCAAATCATCCGTGTCTTCCAATCCGATATGAAGGCGCATCGCCGGCGAATTGTATGGCCAGGGGCTTTCGGTGCGCACCTTTTCCGGATGGGCTGGTAAGACAAGACTTTCGTAGCCACCCCAACTAGCTCCGAGGCCGAACCGCTCGAGCCCGTCGATCATTGCGGCACCGGCGGTCCAGTCGCCTCTCGCCATGACTACGCTGAACAGGCCTGACGCTCCCGAATGATCGCGCTTCCAGAGTTCATGCCCTGGATGGTCGGGGAGCGCTGGATAGAGAACTTCGGCAATCTCTCTATGGCCTTGCAGCCAGGTTGCGACTTTCAACGCGTTCTCTTGGTGTCTGGGTAACCGCACAGCAAGGGTCCTGAGGCCTCGAAGGGCTAGGTAACAATCATCCGGCGCCGCATGATAACCGAGCGAGTTGGCGATCCCCTTAAGTTGCCGAAATTGTTCCTCGTTTCTGACGGTTACAGTCCCCATCATCACGTCGGAATGGCCAACCACATACTTGGTGCTGGCTTCGCAGACCACGTCTACGCCCAAGGAGATAGGCTGACAGAAATAGGGCGACGACCAGGTGTTATCCACCATGGTTATAATCTCTTTCTCCTGAGCCACCGCGGTGATCGCCGGGATATCCATCATCTCAAAGCTCAGGGATCCTGGAGATTCCATAAATATGACTTTGGTATTGGGGCGAATGAGATCCCCGATACTTCCGCCGATCGCAGGGTCGTAAAAGGTCGTCTCGATGCCGGCGCGAGCCAACATGGTCCCAGAAACCCGCACCCGGCTTGGACCATAGACAGTATCAGACATCAGCACGTGGTCACCGTTTTCCAAAAAGGCCATAGCCGCCCCAGCAAGAGCCGCTAGGCCGGACGGATAGGCGACCGTGTTATTACCGCCGTGGAGGGCGGTGATGGCTTCTTCGAAAGCAAATTGGGTCGGTGTCCCACTGCGACCGTACTGGGGAATTTGCCCGTACGGCGACTGGTCTCGGGTCCGAAAGTCTTCGAGGGAGGAAAAGGTAATGGTTGAGGCATGGTAAACTGGTGGATTGACCACGCCGAAATTGGCTTCCGGATTTCGGCCGGCGGCTGTAATCAGAGTATCCTTTTTCATCAATTTTTCTCCTGAAGCTTTAGAAGCCGTGAGCAGCGTGAAGCTTTGCGTGTAAAATGATGGATTAATTGGCGATTCACTCTATTATCTAATATCCGACGGGGATAAAAAAACTTTTGTTATACGCGAACATCACTAGTATCCCGTCATGGTTCGTTATACGGACAAATAAGTCTCGACACCTCAAGGAGGAAAATCATGAATTTCCAAAAACTTACAGCGGTGGCTGTAGCTGCATTGGTGGCCACCAGTGCTGGTACAGTATTTGCCGCAAGCAAAACTCTCGACGCCGTAAAATCAAGAGGCAAAATACAATGTGTCGTTAACCCGGGTCTCACCGGCTTTGCGAACCCTGACGATAAAGGCGTTTGGAAAGGTTTCGACATTGATCTGTGCCGCGCATTTGCTGCCGCTATTTTCAACGATCCAAAAGCAGCATCGTTCAAGCCTGGTACGGGTAAGACACGTTTTACCATCCTTCGCTCCGGTGAAGCCGATGTTATTACCAGAAACAGCACATGGACCTTTGTCCGCGACGTTGATCTCGGTTTTGATTTCGTCGGTGTGAACTACTACGACGGGCAAGGCTTTATGGTCAGCAAGGACCTCGGCGTAAAATCTGCCAAGGAACTTGATGGTGCCACGGTCTGCATTCAGACGGGAACTACAACGGAACTCAACCTGGCCGACTACTTCCGGTCAAATAAAATGAAGTTTCAGCCGGTTCCGACGGAAGACTCTGCGGAAAGCCGTGTAAACTTTGAGAAAGGTGCCTGTGACGTCTACACGACAGATGCCTCTCAATTGGCCGCACAGCGTTCTGCTCTCCAAAATCCTGGTAAATACGTCATTCTCCCAGAAATCATTTCCAAAGAGCCACTCGGACCCGTTGTTCGTCATGGAGATAATGTCTGGGGTGATATCATCCGCTGGTCTCTCAATGCCATGATCGTGGCGGAAGAGTTGGGCGTCACGAAAGCTAATGTTGATAAGATGAAGTCATCCAATAACCCAGAAATCAAAAGGTTGTTGGGTGTCGAGGGTGGCCTAGGCAAAATGCTAGGTCTTTCCGATGATTTCGCCTACAGAATTATCAAGCATATTGGTAACTACGGCGAGAGCTTCGAGCGTCATATCGGAAAAAATACGCCGATCGGACTGGACAGAGGCCTGAACCAGCTTTGGAACAGGAAAAATGGCGATGGAACCAATGGCATTCTTTATGCCGCACCGTTCCGTTAAGCCAATCTGATACTGCTCGGGGCTGGTATATCCAAATGCCAGCCCCGAGTTTATTTCTAGTCCCATCCATATTTGATTGCATATCTAATGAACCGAATAGCTAATCTTTGGTACGATCAAAACTTCCGGCACTTATTCCTTCAGGTGCTAGCGGTCCTTGCTATCGCGTATTTCGGTTATTTTTTATTCGATAATACATCTACCAATCTAGAACGTCTCAATATAAAGCCCGGCTTTGATTTTATGAATGAAATTGCGGGTTTCATGCCGACGACAGATGGCATGAACCTGACCGGATTTGATTTAAACACAAGCACCCACAAAGACGTGCTTATCGTCGGCATCTTTAACACGCTCTTGCTAGCTATAGTCGGCATAATAATGGCAACTATCCTAGGTTTTGTGATGGGCATACTGCGCCTGTCCTCAAACCTAATTATTTCATTTATCTCAAGTGCATACGTAGAAGGCATGCGGAATATCCCGTTACTTCTATGGATACTTATTTGGTATTTTGGAGTGATACTGGCAGGTCCAAATGTTCGCCAGTCTATCAATATTTTTGATACAGCATTTATTAATAAGCGTTACATCGCAGTACCTCAGCCGCTCTACACCGATGCAATAATCTTCCTATGTGTTGGATTATTTATAGCGCTGATCGCCGCAATATTTTTGAGAAATTGGGCAAAAAAACGGCTTGATACCGCGGGAAAAGATTTCCCTGTATTCTTAACGTCTGCTGCGATGTTTTGTATAATTCCCTACATTCTCTTGGCAATTTCTGGGAACTCAATATCTTGGGAGTTTCCCGTTCTGAAGGGCTTCAACTATATAAATGGCATCCAACTCCCCGCAAGCTATGTCGCGATGCTAATGGCACTCGTCTTTTATACTGGCGCATACATTGCCGAGGTAGTGCGAGCGGGCATTTTAGCTGTGAGTTCAGGGCAACTCGACGCAGCGCGGTCAATTGGCCTAAGGGAGGGCCAAATTAATAGATTTGTGGTCATTCCCCAGGCGCTACGCGTAATTATACCACCTCTAACAAGCCAGTATTTAAATCTCACGAAAAACAGCTCGCTTGCCATTGCTATCGGATACACCGACCTCGTGAATGTCTTTACCGGAATTTCTTTAATGCAAACCGGTAATGCGCTCGAGATCATAATGTTAACAATGGCATTTTATGCTTCAGTCTCGATTTTAATTTCTATCTTTATGAATTGGTTCAACAAACATGTCGCGATTGTCGAAAGATAAAATCTATGAACTCAAATGAGACTAATGCGACGGCCACTTATCCAATAGGACAGCACCCGAGTATGCCGCCACCCGCTACGGAGCGGGGTATTTTAAAATGGCTGAAGATTAATCTCTTCAACACCTGGTATAACTCGATCGCCACTATATTAGGGCTTTATTTTTTATATTTAGTTATTCCCCCAACATTCGATTGGGTATGGGGTTCTGCAACATGGGAAGCGTCATCGAATAAAGATTGCCGTGCTGGCGCCGGAGGGGCGTGTTGGGGGTTTATCAAAGCCCGGTTCGTCCTATTTATGTATGGCTTTTATGATAGCGAAGCGATTTGGAGACCAAACTTAGCTGGGATTCTATTGGTCGCTCTGGCTATCCCAGTACTGGTTCCGAAAATACCTGGTACTCGCTTTTTCGCTATCCCCCTAATTTTTTTATACCCATGGCTCGCTATTAGCCTATTGGTTGGCCCAATCAAAATATCGTTGTTTTCAGACCCGGTTTTTCTTGCTCTCTGGGCCATGTTAATTATCTCATTAGTGTTTACAGGCTTTCGAGGTATCAAGACCAATAACCTTGCGAGAAAAGGGCTGGGGTTTGGCCTTGCGTACGCTGCCATCATCCTTGTTTACTTGAGCTGGGGCTTGGGTCTAGCTCCTGTTGAAACCAATAAATTTGGTGGTTTATTACTAACACTCGTTCTTGCCCTAACCTCGATCGTTGTGTCGTTACCTCTAGGGATAGTGTTGGCACTCGGCCGGCGGGCAGAGAGTTTGCCAGTAGTGAAGTATTTCTGCATCGGGGTGATAGAACTTTTTCGGGCTGTTCCTCTGATTACAGTATTATTTATGGCCGTAAATATGATCCCACTTTTTCTCCCTCAGGGTTACAGTTTTGACAACCTCGTAATGGCTCTCATCGGATTAATTATTTTCTTTGGAGCTTATATGGCTGAAGTGGTTCGAGGTGGCTTGCAAGCTATCCCTAAAGGACAATTCGAGGCTGCTGCATCAATTGGACTTAATTATTATAAATCAACCGGATTGATCGTTTTACCACAAGCGTTGAAAATCGTCATCCCAGGTATTGTGAATACATTCATTGCAATGACAAAAGATACCTCTCTAGTCATGATTATCGGCCTTTTTGATATTTTGATGATTACTAAATCCTCCATCACTGATGCAAAATGGTTAGGATTAGAGTGGGAAGGCTATGCATTCGTTGGTCTGCTTTTTTGGGTGCTTTGCTTCGGTATGTCCCGTTATAGCCAATGGCTTGAGAGGCGCCTCGATACAGGGCGTCGAGACTAGTTAACAAGTTGTTTTGAAAATCAGGAGCGGGCTATATGTCTGAAGTTTCAGGATCTGTAGAGCAAATTCAATCTGCCAAACAAGACCACGAAATTATTCAAATCCGTAACATGCATAAATGGTTTGGCGATTTTCATGTCTTAAAAAACATCAATCTTACGGTCAATAATCAAGAAAGAATTGTTGTATGCGGACCGTCTGGATCAGGAAAATCGACGCTTATCCGATGTATAAATCGCTTAGAAGAACACCAAAAAGGGCAAATTATTGTCGACGACATCGAATTAACAAATGACTTAAAGAAGATTGATTTAATTCGTCAAGAAGTCGGGATGGTATTCCAAAGTTTCAATTTATTTCCACACCTAACCGTACTTGAAAATTGCACTTTGGGCCCAATTTGGGTGCGCCAGACGCCAAAAACCGAGGCTGAAGACGCAGCCATGCATTATCTCGAACGTGTGAAAATTCCCGAACAAGCACAGAAGTATCCAGGTCAACTGTCGGGAGGTCAGCAACAAAGGGTAGCGATCGCAAGATCTCTATGCATGAGCCCAAAAATAATGTTGTTTGACGAGCCCACATCAGCGCTGGACCCGGAGATGATCAAAGAAGTCTTAGATGTCATGGTCGAACTTGCCGATACCGGCATGACGATGCTTGTCGTTAGCCATGAGATGGGCTTTGCAAAAACAGTCGCAGACAGGGTTATTTTTATGGATGAAGGTGAGATTATTGAGCAAAATGACCCTCATCAGTTTTTTGACAATCCCCAGCATGACCGAACCAAATTGTTCTTGAGCCAAATTCTGGCACATTAAATTTATTTGGGTACAACAAATTATTTACGAAGATTAATCTATTGATTAACAGATATGAAACCCAACAAGGTGGCGTTGCCGACGCGGATAGTCGTGCGCAGTTAATGGCACATTGAGGCCAATTCCGTTAAAATGATGAAAGCAAATGCTTCCACTGAAAACGTGTCTTCAGGAGGTGCTTGGCATGTCTGATTTTGATCTCGTAGTGTCCGAAGGTACAATTGCGACTGCATCAGATACCTTTCAAAGTGATATCGGGATAACTAATGGTCGAATCGTGGCTTTGGCCGAGGGCCTTAGTGGCGCGAAGACGACGATAAATGCTGCCGGCAAGATGGTACTCCCAGGCGGGGTAGAGGCGCATTGCCATATTGATCAGGAATCTGCGGCCGGAATCATGACCGCCGATGATTACAAGTCCGGCTCCATCTCGGCGGCCTTCGGTGGTAATACGACCATCATTCCCTTCGCCGCCCAGCATAGAGGCCAAAGCCTCCGGGACGTGGTTAAAACCTATCGAGGACGTGCCGATCCAAAGTCCGTCATCGATTATACCTTTCACCTCATCGTTTCCGATCCAACGGAACAGGTCCTCGGCCAAGAGTTACCGGCCCTGATCATGGATGGCTACACATCCTTCAAGGTCTACATGACCTACGAACTCCTAAAGATCGACGACAGACAAATGCTCGACGTGCTCTCCGTCGCCCGCAAGCACGGCGCCATGACCATGGTCCACGCGGAAAATAATGAGGTGATCAACTGGTTGGCCCAGAAACTGATTGACGGCGGCAACACGGCGCCGAAGTTCCACGCCATGGCGCATGCGCGAATTGCTGAAGCGGAAGCCTCGCAGCGCGCCATTCAGCTGGCCAGGCTGGTGGACACGCCGATGTTGATCGTTCACGTATCGACGGAAGAGGCCGCCAACGCCATTCTAAATGCCCGCAACAAAGGCTTGAAGATCTACGGGGAGACGTGTCCACAGTACCTTTTCCTAACTGCCGAAGACCTTGACCGCGACGGGGCCGAAGGAACCAAGTTCTGCTGCAGCCCGCCGCCGAGGAACAAGGACGACCAGGAGGCGATTTGGCGCGGCCTCACAAACGGTACGTTCCAGGTCTGTCATTCCGACCATGCCCCTTACCGCTTCGATAACACGGGTAAGCTCCGGGCCGGGCCGAACCCAACCTTCAAACAGGTTGCCAACGGGGTCCCAGGGATCGAACTGCGCCTGCCGCTGTTGTTCTCCGAAGGGGTCAACAAGGGACGGATCTCCGTAAACGAATTCGTTGCGCTGACAGCAACAAACGCGTCGAAGATTTACGGGCTTCACCCGCGCAAGGGCACCATCGCCGTGGGCAGCGACGCAGACCTCGTGATCTGGGATTCGAAAAAGCCCGTCACCGTCAGCCACGAGATGCTCCACGACAACATGGACTACACGCCCTACGAAGGCATGGAACTGATCGGCTGGCCGGAAACAGTGATCAACCAAGGACGGATCATCGTCCAGGACGATGAACTCCAGGTCAAACCAGGGAGTGGATCGTTCCTGGACCGTACACCCGGGCATAACGCCGCCTTGCCAGCCGGCAACCTACAAATGGAACTCGATCCCCAGCGCAACTTTGGTGCAGAGATTTTGTAAGCATGACCTTGATCCGCGTCATCAACCCTAATTCCAATGACGGCGTTACCCAGGCCATGAGCGAAGCCCTCGAACCACTCCGCCTGAACGACGGTCCGACAATCGATTGCGTGACCATCGCCGAAGGTCCCTTTGGCGTCGAAAGCGACGACGATGTGCGTGTTGCGGGCGCCCTGGTCAGGAACGAAGTTAAGAAGGATACGGAAGCCGCCGCCTTTGTCATCGCATGCTACAGCGACCCGGGCTTGGCGGCGGCGCGCCAAGAAACAAGCAAGCCCGTCTTCGGCATGGCCGAAAGCGCCATTCTCACCGCCGTCACCCGCGGCGGAGACTTTGGCGTAATCTCCATCCTGGACCAGTCTGTGCCGCGGCATATGAAACATCTTGAAGAACGCGGCATGGAACATTTCTGCGCCGGCGACCGGCCCATCAACATGACCGTCGCGGAATCGGCGTCCGCGGACGGCGCTTTCAAACGATTGGTCGAAGTGGGATCGGATCTGCGCGACAAGGACGGTGCGAAAAGCGTCATTCTTGGCTGCGCCGGCATGGCCCGGCACCGCACGGCATTGGAGGCTGAGCTGGGTATACCGGTGATCGACCCCGTCCAGGCGGGCGCGGCCATGGCCGTCGGCGCCGTCTGCCTTGATCGTTAGCCCAACCGGCGATCAACCCAATTGGGTAAATGCCCCCTCCACTTGCGGATTGGTAAAGGGGGCCGTCGGCTTTGCTTTCATTTCCGAGTATGTGACGACGCTCGACAGGACCTCCGCCGGCTGAGGCTTAGTCGGCTCAGTCCAGGGTGACAGGCGTATCTTCCCGGCCGCCCCATTCCGTCCACGACCCATCGTAAATGGCGACTTCTTTATGTCCTATCAGGTACAGGCCAAATCCGACCACACAGGCCGTTACACCCGACCCGCAGGACGCCACCAACGGGCGCTTCGGGTCTAGGCCGGCCGCGTCCAAGTTGGCTTGTATTTCGGCGGCCGGATGGACGGTGAAATCATTCTTTGGATCCATGATCATGGGGATCGGCACATTGATGGAGCCCGGAATATGCCCACTGCGAAGCCCCACGCGCGGTTCCGCTTCGGTGCCGGCGAAGCGACCAGGACTGCGCACATCGATCACCTGCTCTTTGTTCGTGTCCACGTTAGCGATCAGCTGAGCGACGTTGCGGACCAAGAAATTGTTTAAACGGGCTGTGAAGTGCCGTTCTTGAACCTCAGTCGGCAGATCATCCAGCGGCCGGCCCTCGGCCACCCATTTCGGCAAACCACCATCTAGGACGGCAACATCTTCATGACCAAAGGCCCGGAACATCCACCACACGCGGCACGCCGCCATGAACCCTCCATTGGCGTCGTAAACGACGATACGCACGCCGTCGCCAAGACCTAGCTTCCGAACCCGCGAAGAGAACTTCTCGGGGCTGGGCAGCATGTGCGGAAGATCACTGTCCGTATCAGCGATCTCATCGATGTCGAAAAACACCGCGCCCGGGATATGACCCTCATTGTGGGTTTCTATACCTTTGCGCCCGTCGTTAGGCAGATACCATGTGGCATCGACAACGCGAACGTCAGGTGCCTGCAGGTGATCGGCCAGCCATTTGGTGGAGACAAGGGCTTCGGGGTTGGCGTAGGTCATGAGGCTCAATCCAGCCATTGAGGTACAGGAAGTCGTTTTTCGCGCAGGAACACCGGATTGAAAAGCTTAGATTGATAACGAGTGCCATAGTCACACAGGATCGTCACAATCATATGGCCACGGCCCAGCTCCCTAGCCAAGCGCACCGCGCCGGCAACGTTGATGCCACTGGACCCTCCCAAGCATAGACCTTCGTGCTCAAGAAGGTCGAAGATGATCGGCAAAGCTTCCTCGTCGGGAATTTGATAGGGCTTATCGACGGTGATGTTCTCGATGATCGGCGTGACGCGACCAAGACCGATGCCTTCCGTAATCGAGCCGCCCTCAGACTTGATTTCCCCGTGGGCGAAGTGGCTGTACATAGCCGCCCCGCCGGGATCCGCGAGACCAATCGTGATATTCGGATTCTTCTCCTTCAAGAAGGTGGATGTGCCCGCGATGGTGCCGCCGGTGCCGATGGCACAGATGAAGCCATCAACCTTACCGTCAGTCTGCGCCCAGATTTCCGGTCCTGTGGTTTCGTAATGGGCCCGACGGTTCGCCAGGTTGTTCCATTGGTCGGCGAAAATAACGCCACCCGGGTCTTGCTCTGCCAACTCATCCGCCAGGCGCCGGGCCACGTGCTGGTAATTATTGGGATCGGAGAAGGGAAGGGCGGGGTTCTCGATCAACTCGGCGCCGCAAAGTCGAAGCATGTCCTTCTTCTCTTGGCTCTGGGTTTCCGGAATCACGTTCTGGGTCCGGTAGCCAATAGCGTTTCCCACCAATGCCAATCCGATTCCAGTGTTTCCAGCAGTCCCCTCGACAATCAAACCGCCGGCTT
>CAZNWX010000039.1:0-5650 GCA_964576415.1 uncultured Magnetovibrio sp.
GACGCTCGTCCACTACAAGCAGCGTATCGATGACCTCATGGCGGGAACGGCTGTAACCTTTGGTACGGCCGGCGAGGCAGAGAATTTGGCCGCCGCTGAGTAGGCGGCGTCGAGACGGAAGCGGAGGAGCGGATGCCGACCAACGATACGGATTACACACAATCCGTCGAGCTGGCTTACTTGGCCCTTATGAAGGGGGAGACCGACGAGGCGCTTGAGCATTGCCAAGCCGCCGCGCGCGAAAATCCCCTGGGTCTCGGGCATCTTTATTCGCTGGGACTGGTGTCGATGTCGCTCAAGGATATTGGTCGCGGCATCAAGTTTTTTGAAGAAGGACATCGTCGCGCGCCCAATAACAAGGAGTTTGTTGATGCATTGGCTGCGCTGACCGCGCGGATCGGCAATATGAGCGACAGTATGTATTACGCAAAGCTCTCTCTGGTGACCGATACTGATCCGGATCTGTCGAAGTATGCACCATTTGAATTCGAAGAGCTGGAACGTAACCTGGAGCACGCGGGCGTCTCTACCTATTTTGTTGACGCGACCATCTCCTACCATGAGCGGAACTATCTCGAATGCGTCGACTTGTGTGGTAAGGAATTGGCAGTGCATCCGGAAAATGCGGAATGCCATCAGTTGATGGGGCGGGCGTGGACACACATTCACGAATATGACGAGGCGGTGAAGTCTCTGACCCGAGCGGCTGAGTTGGTGCCCGACGAAGCCGCGAATTTTCTCTATCTGGGTGACGCCTTGATGGCGTCGGGCCGTTTGACAGAAGCGGATGGCATTTACCAAGATGGCATCAAAAAGCACCCTGAAGACGTAGAGCTGCGAAATCGATTGATCGACGCCACCGCGTTCGGGTCGGACGATGTTCGTCGGTCAGGCTTGGGCCAATTGGCGCCGCTTTCCGAACTACTCACCGACAAAACGCTGGAGCGCCCGGCGCGGCCGGTGGCACCGGTTCATGGCGATACGCGGTTCATTGTTGGTTTCTTGCTTAATGAGGCGGTCCTTCATGATTCCGTGCGTTTCGTGGAAAGCCTGTTCAGGGCCCGGGACCTTGTTCGGACAAAATTCATCGTCTACCAACAATATAGCCAGCCTTACGCGGGGACCGTCGCACTTCGGCAGTCGGTGGATGACTGGCGTCTAACCCACGATATCGAGGATCCCACGCTTGATCTCATTATTCGGAACGATCGCCTGAGCGTGTTGATTGACCTTTGCGGCTCGCGCCCGGGGCACCGTCAGCAGGTTCTGCGCGGAAAGCCGGCGCCGCTGACGTTAAACTGGCTCGGCTTTCCATACGCACCCCTGTCGGCGACAACGGATGGTATCCTCGCTGATACCATCGTCGGCGAAGCGCTCTCCGCCGACGGATTGGATGTCCCCGTGGTCAGCTTGGGCGAGGGCATGGTTTGCTACGGTGGCGACGGGGGGCGAGAATTTGGCGCCCGCCTCCGCTCACGGCGTGGTGACCTATGGGGCGTATCTCGATTTGGTTCGGCTGTCTGAATCGGCCTCTCTTTGGGCATCTGTGCTTCGTGCTGCGCCGGAGGCGCGCTTACTGCTTGGGGCTAACGGCGAGGTCTATCCCGGAGCAAGAAGTTATATAAATCAGCTGTTTAGCGATCTGGGCGTTGTTGACCGTGTGGTCGTGCCGGATGCTGATGATCGAACCACGGACCGGACCGGATTTCTTGCAGCTATTGATATCCTTTTAGAAGCCCGGCACGTCAGCAACCCGTCCCTACTGTGCGATGCCTTGTGGATGGGGGTCCCCGTGGTCGCATCGGTCGGGCACCGGCCGTCTAGTCAAATCGCGCGGTCCATACTGAACGCCGCCGGCAAGTCCGAGTGGATTGGTTCCGAAGACGCGCGGACCGTGCAAATCGCCGTGGAGTTGGGTGCCGACATGGCGCGCCTCACCACGTTCCGTCAATCCCTACGCACGGACATCCAGGCCAGCCCCCTGTGTAATCAAGCGGAATTCGCGGAACGTTTTCTGAATACCTTGGAGGACTATGTGGCTGCGCGTGCTTAAAACCCGGCCTAAAGCAGTATGTTCACGACCGACCCCGCCGGCACCGCATTGGGATCGAACAATTTCTGACCCAGTTGATCGGCAAAGACCTGACTGGATTCAAAGGCCAATGAGAGCGCGTTCAGGAGTTGGCCGTATTCTTCACGGATTTTCGCCACCTCGTTCGCTTTGTCCGCTTGCTCGGCGATCCGCGCGGCTTCGATCTGTAGAATAGTAGCCCTTATGTTTTTGGCGGTATTCTCGCGAATGTTTTCCGCGCCTTCCGCCTTCAAAAGAAGGACAGAGGCGATATTTGCAATCTGCAATTCCGCGGCATCAATGGCAGCCTGCGCTGCGGCATCGTCGGCGAAGTCACTGCGTGCTGTCGCTGCAACCGTCGTGCCGTCGCCGTCCGTGGTGCTGACGAAACCTTCGCGTCGCATTTTGGTGATGCCGTCATCGATGTAGATCCCGACGGTCGTTCCGTTGGACACATGGGTGAGGCCAATAGCCTGATTGATCTTGCCCAGGATTGCGTTGAAATCATCGGTATTGTTATTGTTCAAAGCCGTCTGAAGACTATCAAGCCGTTGCGCCAGGCCGCCAGCCGCATTGATATTTCGACTGTTGTCGAAAATGAAGTGATCTAAATCCGCTTGGAACCGTTGCAGGCGCTTTTGTGAACTCACGAGGAACGGATCGATATTGTTGACTAGACCATCATCCGCTGTGACTTCTTCAACCTTGTCATTGAGCCTGTCGATAAGGGTGTTTTGGAGAGCGTTGAATGCCAATTCAAATCGCGGGCGACTAGAAATAGTCGCGGTATTCGCAAACCCGCGCGCGAAATTATCCCTGCTAAAAATATCGGCTGGTCCAACCACCTGTGCTTCTCCATTCTGGTTCCGCTAGGTTCACGACTTATAGCACAATAGATCGAAAAAAGACAGTCATTTCAGTTATTTCGACTAAAATAAGATCAATTTGATATCTCTACGGGGCGGATTTCGGCACGGGCGATGGCGTTTGTCCGCTTACCGGCTCGCCAAGTCATGGTAAAACAGTGTGGATGGGCTAGTTTTGTTCTGATTTTGCACGTTTTGGGCGCTTCGCTGACTTCTTTCCGGGCTCCAGGGTGGCATAGAAGTCCAGGATTACGTTGGCGATACGGATAGTTTGATCGACGAATTCCTCATGCACGATATCCACGAATTTTTCGCGGTTTTCGCCGGCATTTAAGACGCGCTGGTAGTAAAAGTAACACGCCGCCATGGCCATGAAGGTGGAGCCCCGGTAGTAGTGCATTTCGCTACTGGCTGGCCCGGCATTCGGAATGAAATCGCGTGTCAACTCGCACATGTAGGTGAAGGGAAAGTCTGATTTCCAGGTCTTTTTTTCCTTGTCCAACTCAGCCGCCTGTTCGGCGGACATGTCCGTATCGCGTGCAGGTTGGATGGCGTAACCATCTTCGACGCCGCCATTGGTAAGGCGTGGGTTGATGCGGGGTGCGCCGCACCGGGTCAAGAGGAGGTCCCGGAACCGTTTTATCCGTCGTACGGGATCCCAGCCGTTCCAGGATTTACGGAAATGGGCATGGGTGTACGGTACATAAAGATCGACGATCCTCTTTACTTCCTTGCGCTTATCGCCGGAATCGGGGAGCGTGATTTCTGATGAAAGCTTGGGGATAGTGCCGGTCACGCGAAGCCCGTCGCTGCAATTGTAGTAGGTCCGGTTTGCCGTAAAGCGATGCAAAGCTTCTTCCAGGTTGGCCCGCGACCAAAGGTAGAGTTGTTCAGAATAGACGAAGCCGCCGAAGTTGGCCGGCGTGGGGCGGTCGATCAGGGTGTTGAATTCAACTTCGCCCTGGTTGTAAGCGGCATCGTCTGCATGGTGTTTGCTTGGATCCCGAACGCCGAGATCTATGCCAAACAGATAGGTTTGGCGGAATCCGCAATCCTGAGAAAAGGCGAACCCCAGGTTGGCGATGTTCGGCGTAGCATTCTCGATGGCCGACGGCGGGCCTTGATAAAACAAGGGATAGGAAGCCAACCCGATGCGAAAATAGAAGACCGTCTGGTCATAGAAATGTCGAACGCCGGGGTCCACGGTGCTGGTGGCGACCAGAGTGATTCCCGACAGGTCAAACTTTTCGGCTACAAGTTCCGTCAATTCGGTCACCGCCGGAACGTTCTCGATCTCCATCTGGAAGTCTGGTTTGATGCCGTTGGCCAAAAGTACCCGAATGGCGGTGCCGCAGGAAATGATAATGGCGCGGTGCTGGTTCTCCCGAATAAAGTCCAAGTCATTGTCCAGTGATGGACCAGCTCCGATAATGAATGCTGGGAACTGGCGCACCGAATGGACCGGTGGTTTCTGGTAATAGAGGTCCTTGAAATCTTTTAGGTTGTTGTAGCTGTTGCGGACCATATCAATCTCGTCTTCTAGGAAACCGAGACCGGTGATGAACAGGTCCTTTTGCTGCAACAGGAGATCTAGGGCTGCATCCATTACGGAGCTGGGGTAGGCCCGGAGAAAATAGGTGCTGTCCATGAAACTGGGGTTCACGTAGCGCATACGGTCGCGCGTCGTTTCCGCGATCTTTGGATAATCCGTATGCACAATGAAGGAAATCTTGCGATGGCGGGTGACGAAGGAATTGTAGAGATCCGCCCAATCAAATACGTACATGGACCAATAGAGGAATTCGATGTTCGGCTCGACCAGGGACAGATGTTGACAGTCACACATCTTCATCAAATCGACGATGTGATCAGCGAGACCTACGCCGAAGACGACCATGTGAAAGCATTTGTCATCGATGGGTTGGGTCGCGAAGCTCATACCTTGTTCCGAGGCGCGCTTCATAATCCGGTGAATGGTGATGTTGGCGTCGTCGTCAAGGCCTCGGCTGTCCGGTGCTCCGAGGATTAGACGTTTGGTGCCGGGGCGGTGCTGGATGTTCTCCATGAACTCTTTGGCCCAGGCACTGCTGGCCTTGCCGAAGAGACGGGTTCCGCGAAACTCGATGTCATAGCCACCATCACCATCGGAAATCAACTGGGAGTGTGGCGTTTCGATTGCCGTGATCCGGCCTGCCAGAAAAGGTTGGAAGCGCGCGAAGGTCTCGAGGTTCCGTTCAAACAGTTCGTGATTGAGGTCATCGTGGGTCACGGGGGTAAAGTCCCGGCCCGTGTCGGCAGTATCGGATTGTGCTGCCTGTTCGTTGATAGCTTCCACGCTTGTATCTTCAACGTTGTTGGTCACCGGCGTCTGGCCTCCTCAGAATACACTTCTTGAACCGGCCTTCAGAATACCGCAATGGCGAGCGTCATCCAATGTCGACTGCGTACGTCGGAAACGGGCGCTAAATAAAAAGGGGAGGGCCTAGCCCTCCCCTTCAGAAATTTAGCGATCGGGTCCCAATATTATCGGAAGAGGCCCAAGATCGACTGTTCGGACTGACCAGCGAAGGCTAGGGATTGAATACCCAATTGCTGACGCGTCTGCAGGGCCAACAAGTTGGCGCCTTCCTGGTTAAGGTCGGCCAGGGTCAGTTTGCCCGCACCGGCGGTCATCGTATTCACGTAGGCCTTCGTGAAGTCGAGACGCGTGTTC
>CAZNWX010000039.1:5660-10092 GCA_964576415.1 uncultured Magnetovibrio sp.
GATGCGAGGCCACTTTCCTTCTCGTACCTCGACGGTCGCTCCTTTGGCGGCACTGCGAGCACAGCGGCGACTGCCCGCGCGCCCTCGTCACCAATCGAGTTGTCGCGAAGTTGCAGCGTGGTGAGCGCGCTGTCCAGGTTGATAATACGGTCGTTGAGCTCGGTTGTGAAACCGATACCGATGGTCCGTTTCGCATCCGTTTCCGTGACCGCCTTAGAGGTGGCGTCTAGTTTTAGGACGGAAACGCCCGTGCCACTGGCAAGGATCGAGAAACGGTTCACGCCGGCGCTGAGGCCCGTCCCGGCGGACTGCGCCGACCAGCCGGAACTCGCGGACTGACCGGAAATGAAGCCGGTTACAACCGTAAATTCGATCGTCGTGCCAACGGCGTAGGTGCCAGCCGTCACGAAGCTATTGGACAACGTTCCGCCGTCACCGGTCTTGGAGGTATAGATGTTAACGGTGAAGGTGATCCCGTCGTAAGCCAGCGTAAAAGTGTCACCAGCTGAGATAATGGTCGTGGTCTGACCACCGACGGAAACCGTAATCATCTCCGGATCAACGGAGTTCGCGGGAAGGCCGCCACCGGCCGAACCCAGGAGGTTTCCTTCACCAGACAGCGTGCCGGCAGAGATGAAGGCTTGGTTGAAGTTGATGCCCTGCGTACCTTGGGTCAACTGGGCGATATCAAGACCGTTCGTCTTCACGGTAACGTCGATCGAGTTCACGGTCAGGACACTGCCGGTGTCGTTCGAGAAGTTCACCTGGAGCGTGCTGCCCGTGCCGGACACCAGGTTCAGGCCCTGATATGTGGCATCAGTCGTCAGGTTGTTGATCTGCGTGCGCAAATCGTTGAACTGCGTGAGGATGTTCGAAACTTCCGCATTGGTCGTTGCGGATTTCGCGTTGGTTGCCAAACCCTTGAGCTGTCGCACCAAGGTTTCGATAGCTACAATCGAATCCGTGGCCGCGGTCAGGGTGCTAATCCCCTGGTCAATGTCCGTTTTCTTCTGTTCGAAGTCACTGGCACGGTCTTGCAAGCCCTTGGCTTGGAAGAACTTCACTGGATCGTCGATCGCACTGGAAACACGAAGACCCGTCGAAAGACGGTTCTGTGTCCGGTTAATTAAGTCCGAGGTATTTTGTAGAGAAAGAAGGTTCTGCCGAACAGCAGCTGTAAGACTAACGTTAGACATAATGTCACTCCATTCTAGAGCTCAAATTAAAGAGGCCGTTTCTCGCCTCTGTCACGCAATAGCAAGGTTTCTACCTAGTTATCACGCGTCATCCAGTGAACCATTACAACTAGATGAAGCACGTTCATAAGCGACGCCGATCCAAAATCCAAGGGGTTTAATGACTTTGCATACCCATGGTATCCGGGGAACCGATGCACCAAGCTAGGCCGGGCGCTGAAACACACACCAGAATCCTGGATAGGAGCGATGTGCATCGATGGTTATCGAAATTTCTCGCAGGCCGGCACCAGCGGTTAGGCGACGGATATATGCCCGGCTGTGGGCATACTCGCCGGGTAACGATTGCCCGACATCCAGTTCGTCGTTCACCGGATCAACGCTAAAAATCAAATGGCCGCCGGGTGCTAACACTCTAGCTGCCGCATAAAAAAAGGGCCCTAAATCCGCCCAGTGATAAAGGGCAACACTGCATGTCACGGTAAAGAAAGATCGCTTGATTGAGAGCAATGCTGTGTTGATATCGGCGACAATGAGTTCGTCATATACGTTGCGCGCCTTGGCCTTATCCAGCATCCCGGGACTGAGATCGATACCCGTGAGATGATTTGCCTGTGCAGTAATGGCGGCACCGACGCTACCAGTACCACAGCAAAGGTCCAGCACATCGCCGAGGTTGCCCTGACCAATTGCCGTCCGGATGACTTGCGCTGTTTGTTGCCCCCAAGACCGTTGTAGGTCGTTGGTATCGTAGCATTCCGCCAAGCCATCATAGGTTTTGCTTAAATGCTTTTGTTCTTGATTGTTAGCTTTCAGCTTAACGGCCTCAAGCGGGGTTACCCCCCTTGAAAACGCATTAACGGCATCTTCGGCGCGGCCCTCGGCCAATAGCACGAGACTTAAATTTTGATGCGCTGTGAGATTTTCAGGAAATGCCTGGATAGCGTTCTCAAAGGTTTGTTGGCTTCCTTGAAGATCTCCTGTATCTAGTTGCAACAGGCCGAAAGCATTGATCAAAGTAGGATTGGACGGACATTCCTGAACAGCAACCTGGGCGGCCGCCAAGGCACCCAAAACATCCCCTGTCTCGCGCAAAAAATATAAAAGCCGTTCATAATGTGTCGCTGCGCTCGGTTCGAGGGCAACCAGCCGTTTTTGCATGGCGATTGCCCGATCGTTCTCGTCTACTCTCCACCATAGACCTGCGCTCACATACAAAACATCAGGGTGATCCGGGGCTGCGGCCCCTAGTTGTTCCGCCAAGGACATGGCCTGGTCCAATTCGCCATTGTTGACCATCGTAGCGACTAATCGGACGGTGTCGTCAATACCAAGGGTCTTGGAGGTCTGTTCAGTCATTACGTATGACGATCCGGTGATGATGATAATCGCTATCGTCGGCGATTGCCCTGCGGCTTACGTAACATAGCGTGCCGCGATGCAGGTGCTGTATATCGGCGGAAAACAGGCTGTAGTCGGGTCGCAGCAAGTCTTCGATCGCGAACCGATCTTCTTCGGAGTGAAACTCCACATAGATGACTAGCATGGCGTAGTTCGCGGTCAAATCCTTGAGAATGGGGATCTCGCAGCCCTCCGTATCAACTTTTGCGATATCGACTGATTTCACGCCGAGCGCTGCCAACTGCGCGCCGCAGGCTTTCAATTCAATGCGGTCCGTGGCCCGATTTTTGCTATCAGGGTCGGCCAAGCTGGCGGTAGCGTAGTCATGATCGCCGACGAATAGCTCAGCCGTCCGGTCGCAGGACCAAAGCCCAAAATTGTGGGCAATGATCGACGGATAAGGGCCGACGTTCCGAGCTAGCACGTCGAAGGCGCCGTGTCCGGGCTCAAAGGCATGGATGCGTGCCTGGGGATAGGTGAACTTAAAAAATACGCTCGACGCACCGATATTGGCGCCGATATCAAGAATACTGACTATGCCTTTGATGAACGGTACGGGGCGATAGCATTGGTCCTGGAAAATTTCACGGACGATGAACCCGTTCCGCGGCAGATACGCCATGGTCACGGTCTCGCCCATGATCTCAAATGATAATATTTCCTCCCCGCTCAAGTCTCTCATCCCTAGTCAGTTTTGAATAGCGTTGACCAAAGGGCCGATTCGATTCGCCCAGGTATGGCGGGCCGCACAGGTGTGCCGTGCCGCGTCAGACAAGGCCTGAGCCATTGCTGGGGCTGCGATGACGTCGCAAAGACGCGCCAGGTTTCCTTGTGGATCTTGGAGGTTGAGCGCAAGGATATCGGAGCCATCGGTGAATTCCTGTTTCAGATAGCTATTCAATTCCGCCGCTGGTACGCAACCTTCCTGGATCGAATAGAAAAGCCTCATGACGGCGGCATCCCGGAAATTAATCGTATCATACAGGACCGTCCGGGATCGTTGTAGATAACCTACAATTTCGCCATAGGGCAGGGGCCCAGTAAACACGCCGTTCGGATTTGCGGCCTGGAAAACCGGATCGACCTTGCCAATGAAATGGATTTCAAGATCACGCAAGCCGCCCAGCAGGGCCACGCGCCGGATGTCGCGCGTCAGCCGGTCGATCGCCCGGCATAACGGTGCGGTTGCGAGCGGCGCCGCGTCCATGCCAACTGGGCCGACAACGTGGCTTATCACGGCCGCGTGGACGTCAATGGTTTCTTCGATGATTGCTGCGATGCAGTTTTCTAGGCATCGCATGGCCATTGGATCGGACATCTTGATGCGCGCGCAGAAGTCACCGAAGGATTCGACATCGTTAATTGTGCCGTGGAAAACTGCGCCGATATCGCGATCTATTTGGGGCATTGGTGGCGGATCGGCCGGTTGTGGGCCTGCCTGTTGCCAACGGAAAATTTGTTTCGAAGGCATGCCGGATTCGCGCAGGTAAGTTATGTGGCCATCGTCCATGACGCCGACATGAAAGGGTTGTCGACCTGTCTGGCGATCGATTTCGAGCATTTCGTCGATGGTCTCAATCCAATGGAAGGGATGATCCCACAAAAGGGCGATGTTTCTGACCGGCAAGATCGATGTCATTCGCACCTGCCGGCCTTCATAGATTGCCCAGCGGCCATTGTTAAAATTCCAGGAAATCGCGAACGGTGGCAACGCGGATGTGTCGAAACTGACGGTCGTGTTCTCGTCGTCTTGGAGGTTCAAGGGCGCGCATCGAACACCTGCATTATTCATGGCGCGGCAAATGTCGCGGACCGTAGCATTCCAGTAGCTGTCC
>CAZNWX010000039.1:10102-12278 GCA_964576415.1 uncultured Magnetovibrio sp.
AGACGTTGTTGCATGGCAATCGCCTGGTTATGCTCGCCGATCTTCCAATATAGAGCCGCGCAGACATATAAAACATCGAGGTGGTCTGGCGCGGCGGCGTGTAGCTGCCCCGCCACAGTCACGGCCTGGTCCAAGTCGCCATTGTTGACCATGGTGGTGACCAACTGGACCGCGTCTTCGATACCAAGGCTATTGGATGGTTGCTCATTCATTGCTGACGATGATCCGGTTTGCTGAAAAGACGGTCAACAGGATTTGCGATCTAGGGCTTTGGAGTTTTGGCCCAGCGATGTATCAAGAGTACATAAGCACTGGAGGCCGCAAATGGGTGTCGACGACGAACTGGCGAGAGCCGTAGAACTGCATCAGGCTGGCGACATCTTGGCTGCGGGAACCATTTATCGCGAGATTCTCGCTAAGGACCCCGATCACGTCGATGCTCTGACTCTGCTCGGCGTGGTCATGCATACGGCGGGTGATATTGAATTGGCCGTGGAGTTAATTTCCCGCGCCACCGAACTGGCGCCGGATTATGGGCCCGCGTTGATCAATCTTGGGAACGCCTTGCAGGCGGCGGGCCAGCCCGATGATGCGGTGAAGAAATTCGAACGCGCTCTGGAATTGGATCCGAGCGCTGGCATTGCGGCAAGCAACCTGGCCAGTGCCCTAAATGACCTCGCCCTACACGAGGAGGCCCGACGGGCCGGCGAGCGGGCAGTGCTATTGATAGCCGAATTGCCCGACGCCCATGTCAATCTCGGAAACGCGCTGCTGGGCCTAGGGCGGACCGAGGTCGCTCAGGAGAAGTACACGGCAGCCCTTGAACGCGATCCCCACCACCCTAGTGCGTGGTTCAACCTTGGCAATGCCCATGCGGATGCCGGAGATTTTCGCGCTGCCGTGCCGCCATATGAGAAGGCGGTCCAGTTCGATCCCGGTAACGGCGACGCCCACTACAATTTGGCCAACGCCTATCAGCAACTCGATGCCTATGAGGAAGCCATCGAAAGCTTCGAACGCGCCTTGGCCATTGAGCCTGAGCATATCGATGCGAAGTGCAATCTGGCAGGCGCCTGGCAATCACTCGGGCAGCCAGACCGTGCGATCGACATTCTCAGGGGCGCCATTGAGCAGGAAATGTTACGCGGGGATCATGAGAGCGTTGATTTGCATTGGAACCTTTCCCTCGCGCTTTTGCAGAACGGCAACATGCGCGATGGCTGGCGCGAGTTCGAATGGCGATGGCGGACGCCCACTTTTTCTGCGTTCCGGCGCGAATTCCCGGAACCGCTTTGGGACGGCGGCGACATTGCCGAAAAGTCCATTTTTGTGCATGCCGAGCAAGGGTTTGGCGACGCCCTGCAGTTTGTGCGCTATGTTCCTTTGCTTGCTGCCAAGGGCGCACGCGTGACCCTTGAGTGCCGTCCGGAACTCCAATCCTTGTTTGAACAGGTTGAGGGCGTTTCGACCTGCCTGCCGTTGGGTGCGGACGTTGGCGGTTTTGATGTGCATGCGCCGTTGATGAGCCTGCCCTATCTGTTCGGCACGTCGGAAACCGCTGTCCCAGCTGACGTTCCTTACTTGGCAGCGCCTGGTGGCATCGCGCCTGATCCGCGATTGACGAGGGCACCGGATGTAAAGGTCGGGATAGTCTGGTCGGGTAGTCCAACACGGCCCGATAATCACAAGCGTTCCTGCCCCTTATCGGCCTGGGCCCCCATATTTGACGTGCCCGGCGTGACGTTCTTTTCGCTCCAGGTGGGGCACGGTCACGATCAGTTGATGGGTACCGAAAAGGCATCCGAGGTTATCGATCTGGGCGGGGGCTTTGGAGACTTTGCGGACACGGCGGCGGCGGTCGCAAATCTCGACATGGTCATCTCCGTTGATACCTCGGTTTTACATTTGGCCGGAGCATTGGGCGTGACCGCGTTTGCGCTATTGGCTCAACCAACAGGCTTCCTTTGGATGGACGACCGCGCCGACAGCCCCTGGTACCCGTCACTCCGGCTGTTCCGACAGACCACTCCGGGGAACTGGTCCGTCCCCATCAACGCATGTGCGGCCGCGCTCCATGAGTTGGTTAAAAAGAGGCTGCCATGAAGGTTGAGTTCATCCGCGATGGTGATCATCTGGTTGTCGACCCGAAGACTGAAGCATTTTTCCGGGCGCTCGA
>CAZNWX010000040.1:0-12213 GCA_964576415.1 uncultured Magnetovibrio sp.
GGTTATCCGTCGTTCGAAGAAGTACGCTGCCCACGACGAAGCCAATGCCTGTAAGATTGGCGATATCGTGAGTATTCGTGAATGCCGGCCGCTTTCGCGACGGAAGCGCTGGGAAGTGATCGGCGACGGCGCGTAAGCGCGTAAGCCGAGAATAAAGGACCAATCGATGATCCAGGCAGAAACCAACCTCGAGGTTGCCGACAATTCAGGGGCGCGTCGGGTCCAATGTATCAAAGTGCTGGGCGGTTCGAAGCGCAAATACGCCTCCGTCGGCGACGTCATCGTCGTGACCGTTAAGGAAGCCATTCCACGCGGTCGCGTCAAAAAAGGCGAAGTCTTGCAGGCCGTCGTCGTACGTACCGCCAAAGATATCCGTCGTCAGGACGGATCGGCGATTCGTTTCGACAGCAACGCGGCTGTATTGATCAACAAACAAGGAGATCCGATCGGTACGCGTATCTTTGGTCCAGTAACGCGAGAGCTTCGAGCCAAGCAATACATGAAGATCATATCGCTGGCGCCGGAGGTATTATGATGTCGGGTCTCTCGAAGTTTAAGAAGGGTGACAAAGTCATGGTCATGACCGGCCGTGACAAAGGCAAGAGCGGCGAAATTCTCAAGGTTTTCCCAAAGGGCGGCCGCGTCATCGTCCAAGGCGTCAACAAGGTCAAGCGCCATACGCGCCCGACCAACACCAGTGCAGGCGGCATCATCGAGAAGGAAGGCACCATTGACGTGTCGAACCTGTCTCACTTGGATCCGAAGGATGATGCGCCGACCCGCGTGGGTTTCAAATTCCTCGAAGACGGGCGGAAGGTGCGTTTCGCGAAACGTTCCGGCGAAGTCATCGATAGCTGAGGATTGAACAGATGGCTCATCTTCATAACGAGTACCAAAATCGCATCAAGGGCGCGCTAATGGAAGAGTTCGACTACGATTCCATCATGCAAGTACCGAAACTTGACAAAGTCGTCATCAACATGGGGGTGGGCGAAGCCTCCCAGGATCGTAAGAAAATCGATGGCGCTCTCGCGGACCTTACCCGCATTTCCGGCCAAAAGCCTTTGATCACACGGGCCAAGAAGTCCATTGCCACGTTCAAGCTTCGCGAAGACATGATCGTTGGCTGCAAGGTCACTTTGCGCCGCGAACGGGCTTACGAGTTCCTTGAACGTCTGATCAACATCGCCCTTCCGCGGGTTCGGGACTTCCGGGGTGTTTCCGAAAAGAGCTTCGACGGTAACGGCAATTACGCGATGGGCCTGAAAGAGCAGATCGTCTTCCCGGAAATCGACTATGACCAAGTCGACCAGATCCGCGGCATGGACATCATTATTTGCACGACGGCCAAGAATGATGCGGAGGCGAGAGCCCTGCTGAAGCATTTCAACATGCCGTTCAGTAACTGAGCACTCGGTGGAGATCAAGCATGGCTAAGAAAAGCGCCATCCAGAAGAACCAGAAACGCGAGCGTCTCGCCAAGAAATATGCCTCCAAGCGCGCGCGCTTGAAGGCTATAGCCAAAGACGAATCGCAGTCGCCGGAGGAGCGGTTCAACGCGCGGCTGAAGCTCGCCGAATTGCCGCGGAACTCTTCGCCGACTCGCATTCGTCTGCGCTGCGGTCTTTCTGGCCGACCACGTGGCAACTATCGCAAATTCAAACTCAGCCGCATTGCGCTGCGCGACTTGGCGTCCACCGGGCAGATCCCCGGTATGGTCAAGTCCAGTTGGTAGGGGAGAACCTGAATGTCCATGACTGATCCCTTGGGTGATATGCTGACGCGTATCCGTAACGGACAACGGGCGCACAAGGATACGATTTCGACACCGACTTCGCACCTGCGCGCCAACGTCCTCGACGTGCTAAAGCGTGAAGGCTACATCCGTGATTACATCCGCCGCGAAGTCCGCCCCGGCATCGCCGAAGTCGATATACAGTTGAAGTACCACGAAGGTGAGCCGGTAATCCGCGAGATTAACCGCGTATCTACCCCTGGCCGGCGTGTCTACTCAAAGATCAAGGATCTTCAGCGTGTCTACAACGGCTTGGGAATCGCCATCCTGTCGACGCCACGCGGCGTACTTTCCGATACGGAAGCCCGCGACATGAACGTAGGCGGCGAAGTCCTCTGCCAGGTCTTCTAGACTTGGGCCGAAAAGAATAGGAGCACGATATGTCTCGTATTGGAAAAAACCCGGTGACCTTACCTGACGGCGTCAGCGTCGATATCGCCGGTGTCGTGGTGACGGCGAAGGGCAAGCTTGGCGAACTTAGTGCCCAGTTCACCGATGACGTAGAGGTCACCCAGGAAGATAACATGGTGTACGTCAAACCCCGTAATGAGTCCCGTGAGGCCCGAAAGATGTGGGGGACCTCCCAGAGCATCATCAACAACCTTGTTGTCGGGGTCTCTGAGGGGTTCACGCGGAATCTAGAGATTAACGGTGTCGGTTACCGCGCTCAAGTTCAAGGCAAGAGCTTGACACTGCAACTCGGCTTCAGCCATGACGTAAATTATCCGATCCCTGAAGGGATCGAGATCAAGTGTCCGGATCAGAACCACATCGAGATTTCTGGCGCCAACAAACAGCGAGTTGGCCAGGTCGCCGCGGAAATCCGTTCCTATCGTCCGCCGGAACCCTACAAGGGCAAGGGCATCAAGTACGACGACGAGTACATCCTGCGTAAGGAAGGCAAGAAGAAGTAATCATGGCCAGTTCGAAAAAACTTTCCGATCGTCGGACGCAGCGTACGCGTTTGAAGATTCGTAAACGGGCAGGAGATCGACCGCGTTTATCAGTATTCCGCTCCGGGAAACACATCTATGCTCAAGTAATCAACGACGCGGACGGCAAAACCGTTGCCGCGGCGTCGACGCTTGAGAAAGACGTTCGCGATGAGGTGAAAAACGGTTCCACGGTCGTCGCCGCCGGTGCCATAGGTAAATTGGTCGCTGAGCGGGCTGTGGCGCAAGGTGTGAAGGAAGTGGTGTTTGATCGAGGCGGCTATCGCTACCACGGTCGTGTGAAAGCCTTGGCCGAAGCTGCCCGCGAAGGCGGGCTGACGTTCTAGGAGTAAGAAAAGATGGCGGAACAAACCCCTCGCGGCCCAGGCCGTAACAAAGGTGGATCAGAAGGACGCGGCCGTGGTCGCGGACGGGATCGTGGTCCTCGGGATCGCGACGAAGATGATGAACTCAGCGATAAACTTGTACACATCAACCGTGTCTCCAAGGTGATCAAGGGTGGACGCCGGTTCTCCTTCGGCGCTTTGGTAGTGGTCGGGGATGGTCGCGGTCGTGTTGGATACGGTATGGGCAAGGCCCGGGAAGTGCCTGAAGCGATCCGTAAGGCCACCGAAAAGGCCAAACGCAACATGGTCCGTATTCCGCTACGCGAGGGCCGGACCTTGCACCACGATATCCTTGGGCGCTTCGGCGCTGGCCGGGTTTTCCTACGAGCAGCCCCTCCAGGTACGGGAATCATCGCCGGTGGTCCCATGCGGGCTGTGTTCGAGACCATGGGCGTGCAAGACGTGGTCGCCAAGTCCATTGGTACAGCGAACCCCCACAACATGGTGAAGGCTACCTTCGAGGCACTCCGCAACTGCGTGTCGCCGCGCGGCGTGGCGGCTCGTCGTGGCAAAAAAATCGGTGAGATCGTCGCCCGCCGCGGTGATCAGCCGGCAGGATCCTAATCGGACGCGAGGGTGGCATGGCCGAGAAGAAAACAACCTTGAAAGTAACCCAAATCGGTAGCCCAATCGGCCGCCGCGGTGATCAGCGTGCAACACTGATTGGTCTTGGGTTGAATAAAATGCACCGGACCCGCGAGCTGGAAGACACGCCCGCCGTCAGGGGAATGATCAATAAAGTCCACCACTTGGTTCGCATCGAAGATGCGGGCTGAGGCGCCAGGTCCTCGGGGAACAGCACTATGAGATTGAACGAACTCAGCGACAACGCCAACGCAACCAAAACCCGCAAGAGGGTTGGCCGTGGTATCGGCTCAGGTATGGGCAAGACTTCCACGCGCGGTCATAAGGGCCAGAAGTCTCGCTCAGGCGGCAACGTCCCGGTCGGTTTTGAAGGTGGCCAGATGCCGCTCTATCGGCGTCTACCGAAGCGCGGCTTCAACAACCCCTTCAGCAAGGATTTCGCAATCATCAACGTAGGTGCGATCCAAGCCGCCGTAGACAAGGGCACTATTGATGCCAAATCAGCGGTGACGTCGGAAGTACTGCTGGCTGCTGGTTTGGTCAAGAAGAGCCGACATGGCGTCCGCCTCCTTGCGAAGGGCGAAATAACGGCTAAATTGAATATTAGTGCGTCGGCGGCTTCGAAGGCGGCGATCGCCGCGGTTGAGGGCGCTGGTGGCAGCGTCACCCTTCCCGAACCCAAACCCAAGCCGGAAGGAAAAGGTAAAGCCCGCCATCGGAAGATGAAGGAGCGTCAGACCGAGTTGACCAAGGTGGGTGAAGACAAAGGCGAATAATACAGCACAGTTAGGATAATCGTCGCGTAGCTCGTCGGTTGACGGAAAGTAGGGTACGACATGGCATCTGCTGCGGAACAATTGGCTGCCAATATGAACTTCGGGGCTTTTGCGAAAGCCACTGAATTGAAAAAGCGGATTTGGTTTACCTTGGCGGCGTTGGTCGTGTATCGCCTAGGTACTTTCATTCCGCTTCCCGGCATCGACGCTACTGTATTGTCCGATATTTTCCGTCAGAACCAGGGCGGCATCCTTGGTATGTTCGACATGTTCGCTGGTGGCGCCCTCAGCCGAATGTCCATATTCGCCCTAAACATTATGCCATACATCTCAGCCTCCATTATAATGCAGCTGATGACGGCGGTATCGCCGCAATTGGAAGCTATGAAGAAGGAGGGAGAGAGTGGCCGCAAGCGAATCAACCAATATACCCGCTATCTCACGGTGGCTATTTGTGCCCTCCAGGCCTATGGAATTTCAGTTGGGATCGAAGGTATGTCTTCGACGCAGGGACCGGCGGTGACAAACCCGGGCTTGTTCTTTCGCATGTCCATCGTCATCACCTTGGTTGGCGGTACCCTGTTCCTTATGTGGTTAGGCGAACAGATCACGGCGCGCGGGATCGGTAACGGCATTTCACTGATTATTATGGCGGGCATTGTCGCCAACTTGCCAAGTGCCTTGGGCGGAACCCTGGAATTGGGTCGCACGGGCGCCCTGTCGACAGGTTTCATCATCTTCCTACTGATTATGTCTGTGGCAGTGATTTATTTCATCGTCTTCGTCGAACGCGGCCAGCGCCGGATTATCATTCAGTACCCGAAGCGCCAACGAGGCAACAAAATGATGGGCGGCGACAATTCGCACCTGCCCTTGAAAATCAACACGGCCGGTGTCATTCCGCCGATCTTTGCAAGCTCAATTCTGTTGATGCCGATCACGGTTATGAGTTTCTCGGCCGGGCAGGGGCCGGAATGGATGACTACAGTGGCGGCATATCTCGGCCGCGGACAACCGGTCTATCTTATTATTTACATCTCTCTAGTGGTGTTCTTCGCCTTCTTTTATACGGCCGTCGTGTTCAATCCGGAAGAGACCGCTGACAACCTGAAAAAACACGGTGGGTTCGTACCAGGAATTCGGCCAGGTAAAAATACGGCGGAATACCTGGACAAAGTGCTGACCCGCTTGACCGTGGTCGGGGCGAGTTATCTCGCAATTATATGTCTTCTGCCAGAACTGTTGATCTCGGAATACGCGGTGCCGTTCTATTTCGGTGGGACAAGTCTTCTGATTGTGGTCACCGTAACTATGGATACGGTGGCACAGATACAATCACACTTGCTGGCGCACCAGTACGAAGGTTTGATCAAGAAATCCAGGCTTCGAGGACGTAGAGGATGAACATTATTTTCCTCGGCCCTCCAGGCTGTGGCAAGGGAACACAGGCCAAGAAGCTAGAGGATCGCTGTGGAATGGTTCAGTTGTCTACAGGCGAGATGCTTAGAGCAGAGGTGAGATCTGGAACAAAGATTGGCCTGAAAGCCAAGGATATTATTGAAGCCGGTAAGTTGGTTGTTGATGACATAGTGGTCGATATGATTGACAGACGACTTGATGGTGCAGAAAGCAATGCAGGGTTTATACTCGATGGCTTTCCACGTACTGTATCTCAGGCTAAGTCATTGGACTACCTGTTAAAAAAAAGAGATATGTCTCTTGATCAAGTGGTTGAATTCCGGGTCAATGAGGAAGTCCTCGTGAAACGGATTACCGGACGCTACTCCTGTACAGATTGCCATCAAGGTTATCACGAGGAATATCAGAAACCGCAGTTGCCAGGGACCTGTGACCAATGTGGCGGCACGAAGTTTACGCGCCGTGCTGAAGATAACGAAGGTACGGTCCGCTCTCGGTTAATGGAATACCACGCAGCGACAGCTCCAATTGTCGATTTTTATGACGAGCGGGGAGTTCTTGTTAGCATTGACGGCATGGCCGAGATAGAACAAATAACGGAACAATTAGTAACCATCGTCGGATGAGGACAAGTGGCTGGAATTTAGGGCCAAATTCAATTCGCGCACGTGTTGACTTGCGCAAATCAAGCCCTATAATCGCCGTCCTTGCCAACCCATCGGGCGAATATCTTTTGAGAACCAAAGTCTGAGGAGACTAGCTTTGGCGCGAATTGCTGGTGTAAACATCCCGACGGGGAAGCGGGTCGAAATTGCATTGACCTACATCCATGGGATTGGGCGGACAAACGCAACAAAAATTTGTGAACATGTGGACATTCCCCGGGAACGACGCGTTTTCGATCTAACCGAAGATGAGTTGGCCCGAATTCGCGATACCATCGACAAAGACTATCAAGTCGAAGGTGAACTTCGCCGTGAGCTCGCCATTAATGTGAAGCGGCTCATGGACCTCGGCTGCTATCGCGGGCTTCGGCATCGTCGCGGGCTTCCAGTTCGCGGGCAGCGCACGCATACGAACGCCCGAACCCGCAAAGGCCCATCCAAGGCAATTGCCGGCAAGAAAAAAACAACGAAATAAGGAACGGTCATGGCCAAGGCGAGTACCCGTGTCCGCCGTCGCGAGCGGAAAAATATCACGTCGGGAGTTGCGCATGTCAACGCGACGTTCAATAACACGATGATCACGATCACCGATGCTCAGGGCAACACCATTGCTTGGTCGTCGGCAGGTTCACAAGGTTTTAAGGGTTCCCGCAAGTCCACTCCCTATGCCGCCCAGATGGCCGGGGAAGACGCTGGCAATAAGGCCGTGGAGCACGGTATGAAGACCTTGGAAGTCCAAGTCAAAGGGCCTGGCTCCGGTCGCGAATCGGCGCTGCGCGCCCTGCAGTCCGTGGGATTCACGATTACATCAATCCAGGATGTGACGTCGATCCCTCACAACGGATGCAGGCCGCGGAAACGGCGCCGGGTCTAACCGACGGAAAATGTCCCCAACGGTCCGGCGCATGACTACGCCGGAGCGATCTATTCTTATGTGCCTGTTCAGCAGGCTTTGGTTCATATGGCGATTGCGAGGTCACTTCAGTGATTCAGAAAAATTGGCAGCAACTGATTAAACCGACCAAGTTGGATATTGTTCCGGGCTCCGATCCTGAGCGCACGGCGATCATAGTCGCCGAGCCACTAGAGCGAGGCTTCGGCCTGACATTGGGTAACGCGC
Source organism: uncultured Magnetovibrio sp. (assembly GCA_964576415.1). GTDB lineage: Bacteria > Pseudomonadota > Alphaproteobacteria > Rhodospirillales > Casp-alpha2 > UBA3470. The sequence continues at coordinate 7,700 of CAZNWX010000040.1, forward strand.
TGCGGCGTGTCCTCCTGTCTTCATTGCATGGCGCCGCCGTGACGGCGGTTCAAATCGATGGGATCCTCCACGAGTTCTCGTCCGTGCCGGGCGTCCGCGAGGACGTGACCGACATCGTCTTGAACATCAAGTCTATCGGGCTTCGCATGCACGCCGAAGGACCGAAACGGATGACCTTAAAGGCGACAGGCCCGAGGGAAGTGAAGGCCGGCGATATCGAAGCCGGCGCCGACATCGAAATTATGAACCCGGAACTGGTTCTTTGCCACTTGGACAAGGGCGCCAAGCTTTCCATGGAACTGACCGTGGAAATCGGAAAGGGCTATGTAGCCGCTACGCAGAATCGCCCGGAGGATAGCCCCATCGGACTAATCCCCGTGGATGCTGTATTCTCGCCGGTACGTAAGGTGTCCTACAAGGTGGACAATACTCGCGTTGGGCAAGTGACGGACCACGACAAGCTATCCGTTAGTGTCACGACCAACGGTGCGGTGACGCCAGAAGATTCCACCGCGCTCGCAGCACGCATCCTCCAAGATCAGTTGCAGTTGTTTATCAACTTCGAAGAACCGCAGACCCAAGTGGTCGAGGACATCCACGATGATCTACCATTCAACAAGAACCTTCTACGCAAGGTAGATGAACTGGAACTTTCGGTACGGTCCGCAAACTGCCTAAAGAACGACAACATCATCTACATCGGGGATCTGGTGCAAAAGAGCGAAGCCGACATGCTGCGCACCCCCAACTTTGGCCGGAAATCCTTGAACGAGATTAAAGAGGTCTTGGCCCACATGGGGCTGCACCTGGGAATGGAAATCCCAAACTGGCCGCCCGAAAACATCGAAGACCTGGCGAAGCGCCTGGAAGATCCCTTCTAGGCCAACCGCCCAACAACAATGGCCAAAGGGCCAAAGAACGAATCTCTGCGGGTAAAGAGCCACGCGCGGTATATAAAAGGAGCCATAGCATGAGACACCGACACGGATATCGCCGTCTGAACCGGACGGCTTCGCATCGCAAAGCCATGTTCGCCAACATGGCCGTGTCTTTGTTGAACCATGAGCAGATCAAAACCACCTTGCCGAAGGCCAAGGAATTGCGTCGCGTCGCCGACAAGATGATCACTTTGGGCAAGAAGGGGACCCTGCATTCCCGTCGTCAGGCGGCGTCTTTCCTGCGCGACGACGTGGCGGTTGTGAAGCTATTTTCCGTTCTTGCAGAACGCTACCAGGATCGCCCAGGCGGCTACACCCGCGTGTTGAAAGCCGGCTTCCGACACGGCGACTCAGCCCCCATGGCCGTGATTGAACTCGTTGATCGTGACCCCGATTCGAAAGGCGCTGAGGACCGGGCCCGTCACGAGGCGGAAATGGATGCTCTAGATGAGGTTAACGAGGCGTAAGGGCACCTTTTCCATATTATTGCGACAAGCGCACGAATAGGCAGCCTTCATGGCTGCCTTTTTTATCGAACAATGGTAAAGTCCGGAGAATTACTCTTTCCAGCCATGCACCAGAATATGTCTCTTTATCGTCTAATTTTTGCCAGTCTACTTTTTCTTTCCGGACCGACCTTGAGTGTGGAAGCGGCGGAAAAACGTGTGCCGTCGAGCCCCGCCCAGATTAAGCTCTCGTTCGCGCCACTTGTGAAGAAAACTGCGCCTGCCGTGGTCAACATCTTCACTCAGAAAACCGTGCAGGCCCGACGCGGTGTGCCGTCCTTGTTTGACGATCCGTTCTTCCGTCAATTCTTCAGCGAAGGTTTCGGGGTTCCGCGGGATCGGCCAAAGGCTCGCCAGCAGAATTCCCTTGGCTCCGGCGTCATCGTGGATCCCAACGGCATGATCGTTACCAACCAACACGTCATCCAAGGCGCCAATGAAATTCAGGTTATCCTCGCGGACCGTCGGGAGTTTGTCGCAAGGGTTTTGGTTTCCGATCCGAAAACGGACCTGGCGGTCCTGAAGATCACGCCAGAAGGTCAAAATCTGCCGTACATTCAAATTCAAGACTCTGATGATCTAGAAGTCGGCGACCTTGTCCTCGCCATCGGCAACCCGTTCGGGGTCGGGCAAACAGTGACCAGCGGGATCGTGTCGGCCTTGGCACGGACCAAGATCGGCGATTCCAATCTGAACTCTTATATTCAAACGGATGCAGCCATCAATCCCGGAAACTCAGGTGGCGCGCTGGTGTCCGTAAACGGCTACCTGGTGGGCGTGAACACAGCGATCTATTCAAAAAGCGGCGGTTCCCACGGTATTGGTTTCGCGGTGCCATCCAATATGGTTCGCGCGGTCATTCGGGGTGTATCGCCGGGCGGCGGCCTAGTTTGGCCTTGGTTCGGTGCCACGGGGCAATCAGTCAGTCAAGATATCGCCAATTCCCTGGGTCTGGAGCGGCCTACAGGCGTGTTAATCACCGCGGTCCACAAAGCCGGCGCAGCAGCCAAGGTGGGGATTGCGGTGGGGGACGTGGTTCTGGCCGTGAATGGCCACGAAGTGAACGACACCATCGGGTTGCGCCACCGGATCGCTACGCTGCCGATCGGGGATTCGGCCGTGGTCCGACTGTGGCGCGGCGGGAAAACCCGTGCCGTTCGGTTAGCGCTGATGGCGGCTCCGGACAAGCCAAGGAAAAATGAGACGAAGATGGACGGGAGCCAGCCGCTCTCCGGCGCGATCGTCGGAAATATGTCACCTGCATTGGCAGAGCGGACGGGCATCGACCCCTTCGTCACCGGCGTGTTCATTTTCAATATTATTCGTGGCTCACCGGCGAACCGGCTTGGGTTTCGCGCCGGCGATTACCTGCGCTTAGTCAATAACCGACCCGTTCCCAGCGTCAAGGACCTGATCCGTGAGATGGAGAAGCCTGCTGATCGATGGCGGATCGCGGTCCTGCGCAATGGTCGTACCCGCGAATTGATCATCAATCGGTGATACGTGAAATCTCTGTTCGAACATCAAACGCCGCGCCCCTTGGCGGACCAGTTGCGTCCGGCAACCCTAACCGAGGTCGTTGGCCAAGATCACCTTTTGGCAGCAGACGCGCCCCTTGGTCGGATGGTCGGATCGGGACGTATCACGTCGATGATATTGTGGGGACCACCGGGCACCGGCAAGACGACCATCGCGCACCTCTTGGCATCAAGTGGAGATATGGCCTTCATCCCGTTGTCTGCCGTGTTTTCGGGTATCGCCGATTTGCGCAAGGCGTTTGATGAGGCCAAACGCGTTCAACAGTTGGGACGTGGTACGCTTTTGTTTGTCGATGAGATCCATCGCTTCAACAAAGCTCAACAGGACGGCTTTCTCCCTTATGTGGAGGATGGGACGGTCATACTGGTCGGTGCCACCACCGAGAACCCGTCCTTCGAACTGAATGCGGCCATTCTTTCCCGTGCGCAGGTTCTTGTCCTCAATCGTCTGAACGATACGGCGTTGGAGGAATTGTTGTTACGTGCGGAGCAGGATGCGGGGCGAGAACTCCCTGTGGATACTGACGCCCGACGGAGCCTGCGCGCCTTAGCGGATGGCGACGGGCGATATCTTCTCAATATGGCCGAAGAACTGCTAACCCTGCCCGAAGAGCCGATACTGAACACCGCGGCCCTTGCGGGAAGAATTCAACGACGGATGCCCCTATACGACAAATCCGATGACGCCCACTACAATCTTATCAGCGCCCTGCACAAGTCGCTCCGGGGGTCAGACACGGATGCGGCGCTTTATTGGCTGGCACGTATGTTGGAAGGGGGGGAAGATCCGCGTTACATCATGCGCCGCCTCACGCGGTTCGCGGTCGAAGACATTGGTATGGCCGATCCAGGCGCCCTCATCCAATCCATCACGGCCTGGGAGGCGTTTGAGCGTCTGGGGTCACCGGAGGGGGAACTGGCCGTTGTCCAGTGCGTAATCTACTTGGGTACGGCGCCAAAATCGAACGCCGCGTACCGGGCAGGTAACAGCGCGCGGGAAATAGCGCGCGAGACCGGCTCCTTGATGCCGCCGAAATATATTCTCAATGCGCCGACGGGCATGATGAAGGAAATGGGATACGGCGCCGATTATGCCTATGACCACAACGAGCAAGAAGGCTTTTCCGGCCAAGACTACTTTCCCGATGACATGTCGCGCAGTCAATTCTATATCCCCGAGCCGAGAGGCTTTGAGCGCGAGATTGCCAAGCGTTTGGAATACTGGGATAAACTAAGGAAAGCGAAATCCGAAGCCTAAGGGTAGAGGGCGAAAAACGATGTCCGTTCACACAATTTTAGCCGTTGCCGCCGGTGGCGCTCTGGGTGCCGTCGGCCGTTTTCTCATTACCTCCGGGGGCGGGTATTTTCTTGGCTATGGGTTTCCGTTCGGCACAGTCATCGTCAACGTGTTAGGGTCATTCGCCCTGGGTGTCCTAATCGAAGTGTCGGCGTTGGCTTGGTCGCCGTCGGCCGAGTTACGGGCATTCTTGGTGGCTGGCGTCCTAGGTGCCTTTACCACCTTTTCCACTTTT
>CAZNWX010000041.1:0-12117 GCA_964576415.1 uncultured Magnetovibrio sp.
CATGAATGCCGCGTCCGTCTTCGGCTTAATGGGTACCCATTCGGCGGAGTTGGCACCGGTGACGGAAAGATGCGGTTCGATTTGCACCCGCCGCATACCGCGCACCCGCGCGTCAGCGTGACGCGAAACCCCACACACGCCCCCCGACGCATCGATGTTCGCACCGAAGGAGAGGTTGAATTCACAGCTCGGTGTATCGGCGGCGACCGTAAAGGCCCGGTGCCAGAGCTCCCCATAAAGGTGTTCAGAATGATAACACTTAACGCCCTGCCCCGATCCGAAGCCCATGTCGATGGGACCCCAGGCGCTGAGGAATGCCGGAAACGAGCCCATGTAGGATGTCGGCGTACCACCACCGCCGAAACTGGCGGCCAGACGTGGAAATCCCTCTTCGTCCCTGAGCCCCTCGGCGCGGACGGAACGGAATTTCTCACCGATGATGTCCAGCGCTTCGTCCCAGGAAATCGGCACGAACCCCGGATCCTCGTCCCTACCCTTGTTCGGATTGGTCCGCTTCATGGGTGTGGTGATGCGGTTCGGGTTGTAGGTCTTCTGCACAAGGCCATAGGCCTTCACGCAAATCCGGCCACCGGCGGGATGAACCTTGGCGGCCTCGAAATTGGGCTCCACCTCGGTGGCAACGCCGTTCTCAACGCGGACGGTGTAGAGATCAGGCCCGGCGACGCACTGATAGCAGTAGGTCGCCACGTTCTTCACGTCACCGGCGTTGTTACGGGCCATGCGCTGAAATCCTTCCCTTGAAGAGGAGATTCGACACCTTCAAATCACTACTGTCAAAGGCGTTTCTTGTGGCGGGGAAGCCACGCGCTGTTTCATTCCCCGGCACGTTTAGAACATTTGTATTTTGCCATTCGCCAAGCGCCTCTAGAGTGGCGCCATCATGGCAGCAGAGATTCCCTTCGTTCGGGACCTGACCTTCGATTATGGTAAGGTCGATCAGGTGACCCCCCTGATCCGCCGGGTCATCGCCGATAACCCAGGCCCGTTCACTTTCCACGGTACAGGCACTTACATCGTTGGCCACGGCAACGTGGCGGTGATCGATCCGGGCCCCTTGGTGGATAACCATGTGGACGCCCTTCTGGCCGCAGTCGCCGACGAAACGGTGACCCACATCCTTATCACCCACACGCACCGTGACCATTCCCCTGCCGCCGAGCCGTTCAAACGCGCCACAGGCGCGCCAGTCTTCGCTCAAGGCCCGCATTCCCTCGGCACGACCTGGTCGGACGTCAACCGGATCGCAAGCCTTGGTGCCGACTTGGACTTCAAACCCGATCACGTGGTCCAAGACGGCGACATCATCGCCGGCGACGGCTGGACCTTCGAGGTCGTGCACACGCCCGGACACACCAACAACCACCTTTGTTTCGCTCTGCAGGAAGAGAGCGTTCTGTTCTCCGGCGACCAGGTCATGGGCTGGTCGACCACCGTGGTATCGCCACCGGACGGTGACATGCGTGACTACATCCAATCGTGTCGGAAACTGCTGGACCGAGACGACGTCACCTATTGGCCGACCCACGGCCCCTGCATCACCGACCCAAAAACCCACGTGGCGGCCCTAATCGAGCACCGAGAACAACGCGAGGTCGCCATCGCCGCTTTGCTCCGGGTCGGTACCGGCACCATCGCCGATATGGTCGCCGACATGTACAAGGACGTCTCGGCTAATCTGCATCCCGCCGCGGCCCGCGTCGTCCACGCACACCTGGTCCACATGATACAAACGGGACGCGCCGCCTGCGACGGTCCTCCCACGGACCACGCTACCTATGAGGCCCTTGATTGATGAATGACACCGCCCAACCCGTGCCCCCGAAACCCGCCGCAACGATCATCCTATTACGCGACGGGAACAGCGGCCTGGAGGTCTTGATTCTCCGCAAAGCGTCGGGCCAACACTTCGCCTCGGGTGCACTGGTCTTTCCGGGCGGCAAGGTGAATGCAGCGGATGCGGCCTTCGCCGGCGACATCGGTGAGAAGAGGAACAAGCTATCGGATCTGAAGATCGCCGCTATCCGCGAAATGTACGAGGAATGTGGCATTGCGCTCGTCCGGGTCCCGGGGACGGAAAAACTCCTGGATGCGGCGGGTGTGGCTACCCATCGAAGTACCCACGACAACGCGCCGATCTTGGAGATGGCTGCGGCAGTTCCCTTCGGCCTTGCCACGGACCGCCTTGTGCGCTTCGCCCATTGGATAACTCCGCCCGGTCGGCCGAAGCGGTTCGACACCCACTTCTTCGTCGCCGCCGCGCCGTCGGACCAGATGGATCCCAATGTGGACGGCTACGAAATCGTCGAGGCCCAATGGTACCGCCCACAGTCTCTATTGGACGATGTGCACGCGGGCAGGGTCAAGCTGGTGCTGCCGACCATGATGAACGTCATGAAACTCTCGGAAGCAGGCGATGTAGAGGCGGCCATCGCACTGGCTCAAACACGCACCATCATTCCGGTGTCGCCAACGCGGATCGAAACTCCGGACGGCGAGAGGCTGGTCATTCCAAAAGAAGCCGGCTACGGGTTGACGGAAATTCCGGCTGAGTTCCTTCGCTCCGCCTGACGACTACTTTTGTTCATCGAGGATCGGATACATGCACATAATGTCTCCCTCTTCACGACAATACTGCACAGTGGCCTATTAAGTGCTTCAGCGTATCGCGTCAATTCTTACTGGAAGAAGACCCGGCTTGGCCTTGCGTTCCGACTAACGGACCTTGTCGATCTTACTGCCTATTCGCTCCAACTAGCTACCAGTCGATCGCGGTGTTCCGGCGAAGCTATTTCGATGAGCGCACGGGCGCGCCCATCCATGGTCTTGCCGCGCAGATCAGCAATTCCAAACTCGGTAATCACCAGGTCCACGTCGGCGCGCGCCGTAGTCACCAACGGGCCGGACAGCTTGTCGGTGATCCGGCCGCGTCCCGATTTACCCAGCGACGCCGGCATGGCGATGATCGAAAGCCCGTCACTGTGCGTCGACGCGGCATGCATGAAATCCACCTGCCCACCGATTGCACCCAGGTACTTTGTCCCGATCTGCTCGGCGTTCACCTGGCCGTAGAGGTCCACCTCCAAGGCCGAATTGACCGAGACAAGATTGGTGATCTGGCTCAGCGTCGCTGCCCCGTGGGTGGAGGTGGACTGGTGCATCTCGAAGTCGGGATTGGCATGGACGAAGTTCTTGAACTTGTCGCTACCGAAGGCCACGGCGCCGACCGACTTGCCCGCGTGGATGGGCTTGCGAGCGTTAGTGATGACGCCAGCCTGGATCAGATCAACGGCCTCATCAGAAACCAGGCCCGAATGCAGCCCGAGATCGCGGTGCCCTTCTAGGGCCTTTAGGACAGCGGGCGGTATGCCACCGATGCCGTATTGGATTGTCGCTCCGTCTTCAATACGGCTGGCGATGTGGCGGGCTATCTGAATTTCCACTACGCCGGGCTCGACCGGTTCGTAGGGCGCGATGGGGTCGTCCGTTTCGATGGCCAGCGTCACCCGGTCCTCGTTAAAGGGGACATCCTGATAGGCCCAGGGCACGTTCGGGTTGATTTCCGCGATGACCACCCGCGCCCTGGACATGGCGATTGGCAGATAATCGTTGCAGAAGCCAAAGCTGTGTGTGCCGTCTGGGCCAGGCGGGCTGATCTGCACGAACACCACGTCGATGGGAAACTGGCCGGACGCAATGAGATTGGGCACCGCCGAGTAGTTACACGGCAGCAAATCCATCTCGCCCGTGAGCGCGAACTTGGCGTTGGTGCCGAGCGCCCCGTAACTGCTCAGGTGGATATGATCGAAGTGTTCGGGACGGAACGTGTCGACAAAGGACGTCCCCAGAAACACCTTTACGCCGCCGATCGCCGCACGCTGCGCGACCAGCAGTTCCATCAGTTTCAGGGGCTCGCCCGTCCCCTGTCCCCAAGTAATACGGTCGCCGCAGCGGATATGCGTGCTCAGGTCCAACGTATCGGGATTGACGATCTTCAGCATTTCGGCAGTCTTCATGCAGTCTCGACAATGCGAGCGGAGTTTCACGCATGTGGACCGGCGTGAAAACGCTTTTCAATGTAATTTATGTAATTTTAGAGAAGACCGTAATTTTTCGAGATCATTTTCCTCAGCGCGTAGATGGTCTATAGTCTTGTTAATCATAAAAGGTATTCCATTCGGGAATGGGAGCAGTCGAGATAATCGTTCGACCAGATCCCTAATCCGCTGGAACATAATTACGAAGTTTTATTAGGAACGTGCGGGACGCCATGCAGGGGAGCCCTGTTCAAGTATCGGCGAACAGCACACAACGGGAGGAGATACGTCCATGAAAAAACCAGCCCTTCTTGCCGCAGCGGGCGCTCTGGCGCTCGGTTTGTCGGCATTCTCGGCGGCCCAGGTGCAGGCAAAAGAGATCGTCATCCGCATCGGGTCCGGCCACCCGCCGACGGTGGTCTATGCCGGTTTGATGAAGAATTGGTTCCAGCCGGAACTGAAGAAGGCCATTGAATCTCGGACCAACCACACAGTGAAGTTCATCGAGGGGTATTCTGGATCCATCGTAAAGGTGTTCGACGTCTTTGAAGGCGTGCAGAACGGCGTCCTGGATATCGGCGGCTTCTGCTACTGCTTCGAAGCGTCCAAGCTGCCCATGCATGCGTTCCAGATTATGCTGCCCTTCGGCACCATGGATCCGGTACAGAGCGTCGCCATCGCGAACAAGATCTATAAGAAGTTCCCTCGTCTTAAGTCGCACTTCCAGAAGTACGGCCAAACGCTTCTCGCGATCATTGGTGACGGCGGCTACAACCTCGGCACCAACTTCCCCTGGAAGACCACGGCAGATCTGAAGGGCCGCAAGATCCTGGGCGCCGGTTTGAACCTAAACTGGATGAAAGAAGCCAACATGGGCATCATTCCGGTGACCGACGGTCTGCCGGGCTGGTACCAGAAGATCAAGACGGGTGTCGCCGAGGGCGGCATCATGTTCCCGAGTGCCTGGGGTCCCGTATTCAAGCTACACGAAGTGGGCGCCTACTATACCACCATCGGGTTTGGCTCGATCACATGGCACGGCCTGACGGTTAACAACCGTTACTGGAAGAACCTGCCCGGCGACGTCAAACCGATCATCCAGGAAATCGCCGACGCCTATTCGGTCAAGACCGGCGAGTTCAATAAGGTCGGTTACGAAAAGGACATGGCGTGGCTGCGTAAAAACATCACGGTAAACGACTTGGCCCCGGAAGTCCGTCTGGATTGGGCGAAGAAACTAGCCCATTGGCCGCAAAAGCACGCTGACGAGATGGAAAAAAAGGGCTGGCCAGCGAAGGCTATTTTGAACGCCACCTTGGATGCCGCCGAAGAGGTTGGCTACAAGTGGCCGGTGCGCTACGTGATCAAGTAACCATGTCGCGTCACAGCCGATAGATTGATTGCCGGCCGAAGGGGTATCCATTCTTCTCGGCCGGCAATTCAATTCCAGACGTTTTGTCTGACACGTCTCCGGAGAAAGCTCTTGTCACTCATAACGTTCTCAGACCGTTTGTCAAAATTCCTCATGGTGACCGCCGCCGCATGGACCTTCGGTCTCGCGTTCTTGGTAATGGCCAACATCATCGGCCGCACCTATTTTGATTTTCCCATTTACGGCACCGCCGAGATTGTCGCCGCGTCCATCGTGATCGTGGTCTTCCTGCAGGCGGGTTACGCGATCCGCTCGCGCTCCATGCTAAAGGCTGATTTCCTGGTCGAGCACCTGCCAAAGAAGGTACAGCGTTTGCTCCTGGCCATCGGCTACCTGCTGGGCGCCACCTTTTTCCTGATGATCATCACGGGCGGATGGGAAGAGAGCATCGCTTCCTACGTGGAAGGTGAATACGAAGGCGAAGGGGCGCTGCGCGTCCCGTCCTGGCCAGCGCGCTGGACTGTGATGATCGGCAGTGGACTGGCCATGATCAATTACCTCGTCATGGCCTACATCGACGTGTTCCAGCCGGAACTTCTGAATTCGGAAGTCCCGGACACGGACCTGGAGCACTGATGGCAACCAGCAAGAAGCGAGTGAAGACGCGTGTTTGAAATCAATACCGCTATTTTGCTAGTTGTCAGCCTTGTGGGGCTGGTCGCCATCGGGGTGCATATCGCAATTGCCTTGGGCATGACCAGCGCCTTGGGTATCTGGCTGGTGACGGGAGCCGACTGGTACGCCTTTGGCACCGTTCAGACCATGCTGGCCGCAACGGCCTACGAGGCCATTCGCGCCTATGTGTTTGCCGTGATCCCCTTATTCATGCTGATGGGCGAATTCATCGGCAAATCGGGAACCGTTACCGACGTCTACCGCGGCATCAACAGGCTCTTGAATAAGATCCCCGGCCGGCTAGCCATCGCCACGGTGGTCGGGAACGCGCTGTTCTCCTTCGTCACCGGGGTTTCCATCGCATCAGCCGCCGCGTTCTCGCGTATCGCGTATCCAGAAATGAAGCGGTTCGGCTATCACCGGGGCTTCGCGCTGGGCTCCATCGCGGGCTCGAGTTGCCTCGGCATGCTGATCCCACCGTCGGTATTGATGATCGTCTGGGGCATCCTAACAGAACAGTCCATTGGCCAATTGTTTGCCGCCGGTGTGCTCCCGGGCGTGTTGCTGGCGGCCCTGTTCATCATCTACGTCTTCGTCTTCGCCCTAGTGAAGCCAGAAGCCGTTGGCATCGGCACAGAGGCGGAAAAGGCGGCGCTGGCCACCCGCACCGAAGGCGGCGGCTACGACGATGTCTCCACCGGTCAGTTCTTGATCAGCCTGTTCGGTATCATCCTGGTCATCATCATGGTGTTGGGCGGAATCTGGACCGGTATCTTCACCCCGACGGAGGGTGCGGGCGCCGGCGCGCTGATCGGGTTGGGCCTGGCTGTGATTAAGGGCATGCGCCTTAGGGGGATTATTGAATCCATCCTGGCCGTCGGGCGCACCTCGGCGCCAATCCTGTTGTTGCTGGTCACCGCCGCGCTCTATTCCCGTACGCTCGCCATGACCGGCATGGCCAACGCCATCGAAAGCTTGTTCATCGGATCGGGCATGGCACCGTGGATGATCATCACGGTCATGGTCCTGGTCTGGTTCGCGCTGGGCATGATCATTGATAGCATCTCCATCATGCTGTTGACCGCGGCCATCTTCGCGCCCATCGCCGTGAAGATCGGCTACGACCCCATCGCGTTTGCCATCATCGGCATCATCGCCATAGAGGCAGGGCTTTTGACGCCGCCCTTTGGGCTCTTGGTCTATACGGTCAAATCATCGATCCAGGAGATCGATCCAAGTATCAACGTGATGACCATCTTCAAGAGTTCTACGCCATTCTGGGTCATCATGCTGGTCGCCATGGTCATCATCGCGACCTTCCCGGAAATCGCCACCTACCTGCCAAGCATGCTGTTTGGCTAGCTAGATTCGGAGACTATTCATGAAAGCTACCGTCGTTCAGTTTGACACCCAAGGTCCGCCCGATGTGATGAAGCACGTGGAGGTCAACGTCCCCGATCCCAGTCCCGGCCAAGTGATGATTGAGCAGACCGTGCTCGGCCTCAACTTCATCGACGTCTACTTTCGGAGCGGCCTCTATCCCCTGGACCTGCCCAGCGGCGTTGGCGCCGAGGCGGCAGGCAAGGTCGTCGCTGTCGGCGACGGGGTCATGGATTTCAACATCGGCGACCGGGTGATCTACGGCGGCGGTCCACCCGGCGCCTATGCCACGTACCGAAATTACCCAGCCAACAAGTTGATCCCAATCCCCGACAGCGTCGATGATGAGACGGCGGCCGCGATCATCATCAAGGGGATCACGGCGGAATACCTGCTCTTACGCTGCTATCCGGTGAAGGCCGGTGAAGACGTTTTGTTCCACGCCGCCGCCGGCGGCGTCGGCCAGATCGCCGGACAATGGGGCAAGCACCTGGGCGCCAACATGATCGGCGTCGCAGGCGGACCAGAGAAATGCCATATGGCGTTGGACAACGGCTACGCCCACTGCATCGACCGGAAGTCAGAAAACATCGTCGATCGGGTCGAGGCGCTCACCAATGGCGCAGGCGTGCCGGTGGTCTACGACTCGGTGGGCAAGGACTCTTTCGAAGACTCTATCAATAGCCTGAAACCCATGGGCATGTTCGTCTCCTTCGGCACGACCACAGGTGAGCCGCCGGCGATCGCGCCATCCAGGCTCCAGAAAATGGGCTCGCTCTATATCACCCGACCGACCCTGGTCGACTACATGGCGGCGCGGGCCGATATGCTGAATTCTGCGAACCAGGTTTTCGACCTGCTGCAGAAAGGCGTGCTCAGCGTCAACATCGGCCAACGCTATGGCTTCGACGACATAGTGCAGGCGCACGCTGACCTCGAGACCGGGGCCACCAAGGGTTCCAGCATCATCACGTTCTAGATTAGAGGTCTGTCATGATTACTACGGTGGGCGTCATCGGACTCGGCCAGATGGGCGGGGCAATTGCCGCAAACCTGATCAAAAACGGTTTCACCGTGTCAGGCTTCGACCCCGTGGACGCGATGAGGGACCGATTGGCGGCCAACGGCGGCAGGCCCTTGGACAGCGTCGGCGCGGTGGCCGGGGCGGCGGAGGTCCTCGTTATCTCCCTCCCCAGCCCGCAGGCGCTTGCCGACGTGGCTGCAGAGGTTGCCAGCGTGACAAAGTCCGGCCAGGTGGCCATGGAGGTCTCCACGCTGACCATCGACGACAAGCAGGCGGCTCATGACACGATGGCGGCGGCCGGCGTGACCCTCCTCGACATTCCCATGAGCGGTACCGGCGTGCAGGCGCGATCCGGAGACCTTGTTTATTTCGCCAGCGGCGACGAAGCCGCCTACGCCACGGCCAAGCCCGTCCTAGAAGGCTTCTGTCGAGACGGCTACCACGTGGGTGGTTTCGGCGATGGATCCCGGATGAAGTTTGTGGCCAACCTGTTGGTGGCCATCCACAACGTGGCGGCAGGTGAAGCCATGACCTTGGCTCGCAAGGCGGGGTTGGACCCGCAACAGACCCTCGACGTGATCGGTGCCAGCGCAGCCACGTCCCGCATGCTGGAGGTGCGCGGGCCGACCATGGTGTCTGGCGACTACGCTGGTGGCGGAATCGCGCTCCGGTTGTTCCAAAAGGACATGAGCATCATCGGCGGTTTCACTAAGGAGCTGGGTGTCGCCGCACCCCTGTTCCAGACCAGCGCCGGCATCTACGATCGCGCCATGAACGAAGGCCACGAAGAAGACGATACCGCTTCGGTCTGCGCGGTATTAGAACGGATGGCTGGAATCAAGCGCTAGCACCCACTCAGGAATTCAGGGCTAGTCGAAAGCATTGAAATTCCCGTTTTAAAAACAACCGGCGAAAAATTCGGGTATACAGATTGTTGAAACGCTCAGCGGAGATTATTTAGCGGCAATGCTTTCTAAGCCCGCCAATCTTCGTGTTTATCGAATTCCCGCCCTTACATTACCAATGAGTGCCGCATCCTAGGCAACAATGGGGCAAAGTTGGGGCAGCTTCAGAAGAGCTCGAAATACTCCCGGTGTTCCCAGTCGGTAACAGTTGAGAGGAATCGGGCGATTTCCGCACGTTTGATGTGCAGAAAATAGTCTACGAACCGGTCCCCTAAGGCCTGGCGGAACATGGTGCTTTCGTCGAGTGCTGTAACCGCGTCCATCAGGTTGGTCGGCAACTGATCCGCGTCAGCGGCATACGGGTCGTCTGTTGCGGCCGGAGGAACAAGTTCGTTGGTCAGGCCATCTAGACCGCTTAAAACCTGGCACGCGAGATACAGATACGGATTGGCCGCCGGTTCGCCCACTCTGTTTTCTAGACGGGTTGCGGAATCGCCTGGTCCCGCGCCAACGACGCGCAACATCGCTCCTTTGTTGTCGCGCCCCCAAACCATCCGGTCCGGAGCCAGGGAGTTCGGCTTATAGCGTTTGTATCCATTTACGGTGGGCGTGGTGAATACCGTCGCGCCCGGTGCGTTTTTCAGTATACCGGCGGCGAAAGACCGGCCCGTCGGAGACAGCAGTTCTTCCACCGTGTCCGGAGCGAAGGCGTTCGCGCCATCCAATCTGCGTTCCAGAGATTGATGCAGATGCCAGCCGCTGGCGAACGCATTGGGCAGACCTGGCCGACACATGAACGTGGCATGATACCCATTCCGGCGGCAAATTTGTTTCACGGCGTTGCGGAACAGGATCATGTTATCCGCGGCTTCGAGACCCGGCACCGGGCCCAATGTGAATTCGAGCTGGCTCGGACCAAACTCCGTTTCCAGCGTTCTCAGCGGTAGTCCGAGCGCAAGTAGGTCGCGCCGAACCATCTCGAAGACTGGATCTTGTTCGTCCATCCGAAGTTCAGTGAGATAGTTATATCCCCGCGCGATCAGACTGACCCTGGGTGGGGTAGCCGGCTGGCCTGCATCTTCCGGTCGCAGCATTGGGTCTTCTAGCCGGTAGATATGGCACTCGACCTCGATGCCGGCGATATAGTCGAAACCTTGTTCCTCAAGACGTGACAGGGCGTTTTTCAGGACATGCCGTGCGGAAAACGGCACAGGTTCTCCATTGGCCAGATACCCATCGCACAGAACCCAGCCGGTACCGGGCGCCCAGGGCAGCACTCGGAACGTGGACGGCACTGGAACGGCGATGAAATCACCTGCGTTCTCCATTTCCGGAATGCCGAAGCCCCCGCCTGGGCTGAACACCGGAAAAACTGTGGTGTGCGAGGTGTCCTTCGCGAGCAGAGTAGTGGTGATGCCGCAACCGTTGCGCATCGCCTGTTCGGCCTCGCTTGCCATGATGGTCTTGCCACGCAGAATGCCGTGCTGGTCCGGGTAGGATAGGCGGATGACTTCCAGACGGTTTTCCTCGATCAGCCGGACGACCCGTTCCGCTTCGGTAAGGTCTTGATCTGACCAGAGCTCATATTCGGCCACGAAGCCGGTCCGACCCATGGTGTCATTACGTTCTGTCAAGTCAGGTCTCCGACGGCCAGGGATGCTGGGCCCAGGCGGACCTTAACCGGCGCTCGATCGCAGTCGCTTTCCATGTATCGCGCCAGCTGGCAGCCGGGGCGATGGTATCGATCGCCACTGGTCCCCGACACATTGCTAGGTCGTCGGGCCGCAGGGCAATTTCCGGTTCCGCGTCGTTTTCCAGCGCCTCAATAGCCCGGATCATCAGCTTGCGATTGGCAATGATAGCCTTGTCTGTGGTGCCGAGATGCTCCTTTGCCCGGTCCTGGATCTTGCCGAGAGATTCCACCGCCCACTGGTCATGGACGTTGATGTCGTCGCCCATGCCGGTATAGGTGCGGTTGCGCTGCTCTTCAGGGTCGTAGCCGTAATTATTGTCACGGTTCTTACGCGGCCGGTAGTCGGGCAATGTGTATAGCTCAAGACGGTCGTTCCGCATTCGCTCCTTATCCACCTTTTCGCTAAAGCTGGAAAAGATCGCGTACCACCAGCTAGTTGTATCGTTGATCGGCACGTGCCACTGCGTCAGCATCATCTCGTTGCTTATTGGAATGATGATCGCGTTTGGGAAAATCTGGTTGGTGACCCGGACATGCATGTTGGCGTCGTTCAGGCGGCGCAGCGCATAGAGGCGTATGCCGGTTTCGGTTTGTTCGATCTCGATCTCTGGGCAATCGTATTCGCGCAGAACCTTTGTGATGGCCATGTCGTTTTCTTCAGTCGAAAAACGGAACTGTTGACCGTAGGCTTCATCATCTGTTTCGTCGTTGAAAAACCGATGTAGAAAAGAAGCATGAGAGGGATCGATACCCACTTCGTTGAGTTGCAACCAGTTGCAGTCGACGAAGCCCTTGAAGGCGAAGGTGAATTCGTCCGGCGCTTCGAAACAGTCGAACGCAGGCAGGGGTGGTGGGTTTCCCTTGCCCATATAGGTAAAAACAATTCCGTTACGCTCAATGCACGGATAAGCCGTATGTTTGATCTTATTGTGAAAATTGCTACCCACAGGTTCGGCCGGTTGTTCGATACATTTACCCGTGTGATCGAACAGCCAGCCGTGGAACGCGCAGCG
>CAZNWX010000042.1:0-2109 GCA_964576415.1 uncultured Magnetovibrio sp.
CAAAAGGTGTGAGATGGCTTCCGCCGCATTGGAAAGGGAAATGAAATCACGCCGATCGCGTCCGCTGCTGCGCAGCACCAATCGACGATCAGTCACCGCCTGACGGCAGAGGTCGTTGATCAAAAGCATCCAGCAATTAGCATTCGCGTCGCGGGGCGGACCGAAGCCGTTCGACAGTCGAACCACCGTGGCGGGCACGGGCCCTGCCAACACCGCTTCCTCGGCGCGCCGATGGGTGGCGGCATATGGAGCCGGGTTGACAGTGGGGCTGTCTTCCGTGATTACGCCCTGGAGCGGCGACGCGTAGACATGCGCAGTCGATAGATAAACAATCCGTCGCACCCCTTGTCGGGCAGCGATCTCCACGAGCTGCTGTGCGCCACCAACATTTATGCGCTCGGCGTGGTCCGGGTCGGCAGTGCATTCTTGGGCGTTCAGTGCTGCTAGGTGTACCACCGTGTGGACGCCGTCGAGCGCGTGCATGAGTGCTCGATCGTCCTCCACGTCGACCGGAGCGAGATCCATTCCACGCGCCCAGGGGGGCACGGCATTCCTGGTGCGGCGGGTGCTCAGGCGCAAGGTGAGACCCGGGTGCGGTGCGAGACATTCGGCCAGCCGCCCCCCCACATAGCCGAGCCCGCCAGTAACCAGAAGCTTAAGACTCATTCGTTCTTGATCGACCAATCATAGCCGATAGCCGGATCGAAGGGGTCGCGACGCTCGATCTCGGCCGGGTCGTGGGGGATGGTGGCGCAGTTGGCGACGATGGCGATATCCGTGCCTATACCCTTGAAACCGTTCCAGACGAGCGGCGGGATGGTCACTAGCTCATAGTTTTCAGGACCCAGGAACAACTCCTGCGTTTCCCCCGCGGTTAGGCTATTGGGGCGGTCGTCGTGCAGGACCAGTTTGATCTCGCCGTAAGGTACGGCGTAGTTGAGGGTCATGATCTTATGGATGTGCCAAGCCTTAATGGCTCCAGGGTTTACGGTCGAAAAATAAATCTCGCCAAAGTTTTCAAAAATCGCCGAATCACGGCGTAGCATATGCATCACCTTGCCGCGTTCATCGTGAATTTGCCTAAGCGGCGTGACATTTACACCGTCGATCATTTTTCCCCCATGTATTTCCGAATTTGTGCTAGCGAGATCTCCCCAACCGACTGACCCTCACGCTCTGTTTTTATATACCAACCGGTCGTTTCGCACACGGTCTGGTCCAAGTTCCAGGTGGGCCGCCAGCGCAATTCGACCTGCGCCTTATCGATGGAGAGATGCAGCAGCTGCGCTTCGTGAGGCATGTTCGGCGACTGGCGGACCTGCAGCGTTCCGTTGCCCCAGTGTCCGATGATGCGTTGCGACAGGTCTTTCACCGTGCAGACAGTATCGAGCAGCGGGCCAAAATTCCATGCCCCCCCGAAACGCTTTGGCTCACGCAAGAGCCGTTCCGCCAGGGTCAGGTAGCCCGAAAGCGGCTCCAGCACATGTTGCCAGGGCCGAGTCGCCTGAGGGCTGCGGATCACGATAGGTGCGTCCACCATCAGCGCGCGAATACAGTCGGGAACGATGCGGTCCGCCGCCCAGTCGCCACCACCGATGACGTTGCCGGCGCGCGCGCTGGCGATGCCAAAGTCTGGTCTGTCATTAAAATAGGAGAACACGTAGGACTGGAACACCAACTCCGCCGCCGCTTTCGACGCGCTGTAGGGATCATTACCGCCGAGCCGATCGTCTTCCCGGTAGCCCCAAGTCCACTCTTTGTTCTCGTAACACTTGTCGGAGGTGATGTAGACGGCGGCCTTCACTGACGGGCATTGGCGGATCGCCTCCAAGACATTGGCCGAGCCGCCGACGTTCGTGTCAAAGGTCAGGTTCGGTTCGTCGTAGGAGCGCCGCACCAGCGACTGCGCAGCCAAATGAAACACCACCTCGGGTTCGATCTCCGCGAACACCTTGTGCAGGGCGTCCGGGTCGCGGATGTCACCGTCGCGATGGTCGATGGCGTCGGCCAGGCCGAGCTGAACGAAATGCGCATCGGCGGAATCGGGAGGCAGCGCGAAGCCGGCGACTTCGGCCTGCAGTTCAGTCAACCACAGCGCCAGCCAGGAGC
>CAZNWX010000042.1:2119-11922 GCA_964576415.1 uncultured Magnetovibrio sp.
ACCGTCAATTCCATAATCAACACCAAATACTTTTTTCGCACCTAAAATTTTTAACCAAAGTGTGAGCCAGGAGCCCTTAAATCCAGTGTCTCCGGTGATGAGGATGCGCTTGCCCGCGAGTTCCGAAAACCGTCCGCTCATGTGTGTGCCGCCCAGATTTTCCAAGGCGCTTCACCCTCTTCCCAAATCCCATTCAGGAAATTGTGATCACGCATGGTATCCATACACTGCCAGAATCCGTCGTGGCGATAGACCATCACCTCGCCTGCCGCCACCAGCGCCTGCATGGGGTTTTGTTCGAAAACCAGGCCCTCTTCGTCGTCCAGGTACTTGAATATTTCGCGTCGGCAGACAAAAAAACCGCCATTGATGCGCCCGCCGGTGGCCTGTGGTTTTTCGTTAAACTCCTGAACCGCACCGTCGTCACTGAGTTCTAACTCGCCAAAGCGCCCGGGCGGGCGCACGCCGGTTAGCGTCAGCGCCTTGCCGTGCGCCTTGTGGAAAGTGAGCAGAGCATCTAGATCGATGTTGCCGACACCATCGCCGTAGGTGAGCATGAAGTTCTCGTCATCGCCGACGTAGCGCTCAATACGCCGGACGCGAGCGCCGGTCATAGCGTTAAGCCCCGTGTCGGCAAGGGTCACGCGCCAATCCTCGTCCATTCTATGGCCATGGATTTCCACATTACGGGTGTGGCCGAGTGTCAGAGTGACGTCATTGGTGTGCATGTTGTAGTTGAGGAAGAAGTCCTTTATGACGCTGGCCTTAAATCCCAGACAAAGTATGAACTCCGCATGCCCGAAGCAGGCATAGTACTTCATTATATGCCACAGGATCGGAAACTGCCCAATCGGCAGCATGGGCTTGGGCAGAGTTTCGGAGACGTCGCGGATACGCGTTCCCTGCCCGCCGCAAAGAATCACTACTTTCATGCCATCACCTTTTTCATCTTGGCCAGACAGTGCCCAGAAGGCCTACCATCCCGTATACCTGTTGGCTAGAGCCAGGTCGCGTTCTGCAAAAATCGCGATGAACCCCTCGAAATCCAGGTGTCGCCAAAGCGGCAGCGTTGCGGCCAGGGGGTGCGGCCAAGTGGGGCATTGCCGATAAAACCGCGTGAACAGCGGGCGAAAACCGGCGAACCGCGCTAAAAGTCCCCAGTCGGCGGGGCTAAGCTCATAGATATGAAGGGATTCCGGGGTGAAAGGGGCGTTGCTGGTGTCGAGCGTGCGCAGGTGATGGCCACCGAAGCGGCTGCGGCGCTGCAAGGGCACGGTGAACAGTAGATTTTTGGCATCTCCCTTTTGCGCCAATCGGTGTAAAAATCGCAACGGATCGGTCAGGTGCTCCAGGGTCTCGAAGCTGAGGAACAGCGAAGGCTTCACGGCGTCCGGCAATTCCAGTTCCTCAGCGCGGCAAAGCAGCGCGTCACCTCCGCGCCGAGAGATCTTTTCCACTGCCACTGGGTCCAGGTTAACGCTGATGACGCGGCTGATCTTGCCCGGCTTAGCTAGGCCCTTGATATAGGCGGCATGGGTGCCCGACGAATCGCCGATATCCACCACCACATGATCGTCGCCGGGAAGGTGGTTCAGCGCCTCAAGGGCGGCGCTGACCTGGAAGGCGTGTAGCCCCCGGATCTTTATCTCCCAATAGGCGTCGAACTCCGACGCCGCTGGGCCGTCGGTATATTGATCGCTGAGATCAGGGACGATGGCATGCAGCTTTTCCACCAGCGGCGTTAGGCCTTGCGCGCGCAGCGCCGCTTTTAGGCTGTGAGCCGAAAGCGATTGATAAAGGCTGCGGCTGTCGAGGCCCACGCCGCGCACGATATCTTTTGCCAGTTTCAGCATTAAAAGCGCATTCCAAAAGAGCTTATATCGGCCTCGCTGGCGGGTTCGTCGAGGCCGCGGATCGCCGCCCGGCCCATAGCCAGAATGGCTTCCTCGGCGCTGCCGCCTATATGCGGGGTAACAATGAAGTTAGGGAGATTTAACAGTTCCCGGTCGTCGGGCGGTTCTTGATTGAAGACGTCGAAAGCGGCGCCTGACAAGCGGCCATCGATAAGCATCCGTTTGACTTGGTCCTCATCAACCAAACCGCCGCGGGCGGCGTTGATCAGGATAGCCCCCGGTTTCATCATTGCCAGGCGGGCTGCATCGAGCACGCCACGGGTAGAGGAGTCCAACGGCAGGTGCAGGCTTACAACATCCGACCGTCGCAGCAGTTCCGCAAGCGAGACGGGCTCAACACTGGTCTCGGCATAGAAGTCAGGGAAGTCGAGCCAGTCATGCGCTAAGACCTGACAACCAAAGGCCGTCAGCAGCCGTGCCAGGTCCTTGCCAACATGCCCACAACCGACGACGCCAACGCAGCGATCGGAGAGATGGCCGCCCACATGCTGGCGCCAGCTCCCTTCCAGCGCTTCGCAACGGGCCGGCAGCACGTGGCGCAACAACGCAATGGCAAAACAGATAACTAGTTCCGAGACAGAGCGCTTGTTGACGCCGCCGGTCCAGCCGAACTGAACACCGCGTGCGCGCAGGGCATCGAGATCGATCATGTCGATGCCAACGCCGTACTTACTGAGCACCTTCAGCTCCGGCAGGGCATCGAGCAAGGCGTCATCGATGGGTTCCAGTGCGATGATCGCCTTGACGTGCCCGCGCAGGAACTCAACCAGCGCTTCGCCGCGAAGCGACAGGCCGTCATCGTGGAAGGTGGGGTTCGGGTAGCGCTCAATCAGTTCCGCGCGCAGCACCGGATGACGCGAAAACGAACGCGACGTGACGGCGACCCGCGTCATGCCGCACGAACCTCGCCGAGATAGGTGGCACAAAGGTTGCGGAAGCCTTCGTCGACAGCGTAAACATCCTTGAAAACTTGCGCGTTTCGGTCTGGCAAGATCAAGGTTACAGTGCCTTTGCCAACGTTCTTCTTATCTTTGGCGAGCGCCGCCATAAACGGCTCAAGCGGCACATCATGGTCTTCGAAGCTCCGGTAATTGCGTTTCAGCGGGTGCATGCGCTGATAATGGTCTTCCCCGCCGATACCGAGGCGCGCCGAAACCCAGGTCGCCATGTCCATGCCGATCGTAACGGCAATTCCATGGGGAATCGCAAAGTTCGTAGCAGCTTCGATGGCATGGCCGAATGAATGGCCGAAGTTGAATATGTTGCGTGGCCCACGGTCAAATTCATCCAGTTCGATATAACCCTTCTTTATCTCAAGCGAACGCTGAATGTAGTGCTCCATCAGGCCCTCATCCAAAAATATCCGGTCATAGTCACCGGCAATCGAGTCGAATGACGCAGCGCCGTCGATGGCGTGCACCTTCAACATCTCACCAACGCCCGAACGAATGTCGCGCTCATCAAGAGTTTTTAAAAACGGTGTCGAAATCATCACGCTCCGAGGAGGGGTAAACGTTCCAAGTATATTTTTCGCCGAACCGGAATTGATTGAGCTTTTTGATCCAATGCAGCTATCCGCTTGCGCGAGCAGTGTCGTTGGATAGAAACGCCATGCCACGCCACGCAGCATGTTGGCGGCAAGAAAGCAGGTGATGTCCTGGATGATACCACCGCCGATGGCAATGAGAACCTGGTCGCGCCGGAGTTGACGTGACCCTAGATGCTCGACGTAGAATGGAAAGCGATCGAGCGACTTGTTCTCCTCACGGGCCTCAATGAGAAGGACGGATGGGGAAGCGAGAACGTTGGCCATTTCTTCCCTATAGAGGGCGGCGACCCGCTCGTCGATTATGAAGTGGGCTCCTGCGGGAACGTCGGCGTTCAACCGGGCTAGAACATCGATAGCAAATTCGGCCGAATAGGGGCCGGCGTGCGACTGGATCGTCAAACCGTCAGACACGAGTGAACCCTCCATCGATGGCGATGTTCTGACCGCTGATGAAGGTGTTTTCCGGCCCAGCGAGCCACGCAACGAAAGCCGCGACCTCGTCTGGCTGGCCCAAACGGCGGACTGGAACGGTTGCGGCAAGTTGACGCATACCATCTTCGCCCAAGACACGTCGAGTTAGGTCCGTTTCGATGAAACCTGGGGCAACCGAGTTGGCGAGGATACCGAATTCGGCGACTTCGGCGGCAAGCGCGGCCGTCATGCCGTCGAGCGCGAATTTGCTAGTTCCGTAAGAGCCTCGATACTCCTTAGCGATCTTTCCCCAAACCGAAGTGATGTTGATGATGCGACCCCACCTTTTTTCGCGCATTCCGGCCGTAACTGATCGACAGAGCAGGAAGGGCGCCGTGACGTTAACCTGTTGGACGGCAAGGAAATCGGCAGGGTCGATCTCGGCGAAGGGTGCGATGACGTTGATCCCCGCGTTATTCACGAGGATGTCGAAACCAGAGTTCCGCACTTCTTTAGCAAAGGTTTCCGTCGCCGCCATATCCATGAAATTGACGGCACGGTAGGCGCTGCCGTCCGGTCTGTTGCCGTCAGTCTTCGTGCCGGTCACGGTCACGGCGACGCCAGCCGATATCAATCGCTCGGCGACGGCGAGACCAATTCCCCGTGTGCCGCCCGTTACGAGGGCGGTCTTGCCAACGAGAGTGCCTTCCATGTGCCTACTCCAGTTCCTGTGTTTCGGGTGTTTCGGAGTTGAGCTCCCAGCGCGTCCGCCATTCCGTATCGGCGCAATAGATTCGATAGACCAAGTCCATGGTCTTCAGCGCATCGGTGGAGCTGCCGTGATCGACCGGATGGCCCGCCAAAATAGCGTCGGTGAAGTCGGCGATTTCAGATGCCCAGGAATGATCGTGGTCGTAGCTGGTAACAGTCTCGTCCGGGTCGCCCTGGTCATCATCGGCGGCGCGCGCGACAATCAGAGTTTCGGTACCGTAGCTCTTCGAGCCGGTCAAGATGCCGCTCATGATAAGAGCGCCGCGCTCCAGCGTGACATCCAGGTTGAAGCGGTGGCGCCATTGGGTGGCGGTGGAGTGCAGCATGGCGATGATCCCATCGCCCGTACGCATCAGCGCATAGGCGTTGTCCTCTACGTCGTAGTTCCAGTAACCGTTGGTGACAAAGCTGTTGACGTCGACGAATTCGCCAGCGAACAGCCGCATCAAGTCGACCATGTGAATCCCCTGGTCAAGTAGGATGCCACCGCCTGCGATGTCACGGTGCGTGCGCCAACTCGACGGCTCGCCGTAGCTGATAAACTTCGACTTGCCGTAGACGCCACGGATGTTGATGACCTTGCCGAGTTCGCCCGAGCGCGTCAGCGCCAAAGCGTCGCGCACGGAGTCATGATATCGGTGGTTGAAGCCGTACATTAGCTTAAGGTTTGGGTGGGCCTTTTCGCAATCGATCACCCGCTCAATGTCGTGCACGTTGCGGCCCGGCGGTTTTTCGCAAAACACGTGCAGTCCAAATTTCAACCCGTCGATGGTAGCGTCCGGGTTGATGTCGTTCGTCAGGCAGACGAACAGCACATCGAGATCTTCTTTCAGCAAGTCGTGGTAGTTGGTGTAGTAGCGGATACCATCGTCGAATTGGCCGGAGGTTTCGAATTTGCGGTCGCAGACGGCAATGGTTTCCAGCGCCGGGTGTTCTTTGATGAAATGATGTCGGCGTTGCCCTACGACACCGTAGCCGGCGATCCCAACTTTTAGCTTTCCGTTCAGCGCTTGATCAGCCATCGGTGCCGCTTAGGTAATTTGCGGTCAGCGGATCGGCGGCAAGAATCTCCTCGCCGCGCGCCAGGTCGGCGGGGGTATCGACGCCGAGAGTTTCGGATTCTGACATCTCCGCGTAGATCGGCAGGCCGTGTTCTAGCACCCGCATCATATCCACCGATTCGATGATTTCCAGCGGAGTTGGAGCCAGCTCGCTGAACGTTTTCAGGAACCTCCAGGTAAAGGCCATGATGCCGGTCTGCTGGTAGGCGGGGGCCGCGGCATCACGGGCACGCGAAGGGATGGGCGCGCGTGAGAAGCATAGTGCCCGGCCGTCCGGCGCGGTTACGATCTTAACGGTGTTGGGGTCCGCGTGGTCAGCATCGCGGTAAAGCCGTGACCCGAGGTTGACTACTTCCGCGCTACTGCGGGCTTGAGCATCGACGAGACTGGAAATCAATTCCGGCGACACCAGCACCTCGTCACCCTGGACCATTACGATGATGGCGTCGTCTTCAGTATCGGAAAAACCGGTCTCGATCGCTTCCTGGACACGATCTGTACAACGTTCGTGGGTATCGGCGGTCATCACAGCGCGAGCACCGTGGGCGGTGACCGCATCAAAAATTTCGTGATCGCAGGTTGCGACGGCAACCTCACCAAAACCGCTGTAGAGCCGACAACGCTCGTAGACATGGAGCACAAGCGCCATGCCGAGCATCGGCGCCAGCGGTTTTCCGGGAAAGCGCGAGGAGGCCATCCGGGCAGGAATAATGCAAAGGGGTTTGATCATATCGGTTCGAATACCAATTGCGGTTGGCGGGGCTCAGGCGGACGTGAAACGGCAGATGCCGGATAGAGCATGGCGCATGGCAATTACATCATTGCCGTAGGCAATCAATCGAAACCCCTCATCGATGAGACCTTGGAGGGCTTCGGTATCCGGCGCGACCTGGTGCATACCAGGCGCCTTGCTATGCCGGGCGCAGGCTGCCTTGATCCGATCCTTGCATTTCTGGAATTCCGGCGTTGCGAATTGTGCCGGTTTATCAAGGTCACACGATAGGTCATAGGGGCCGAAAAAAAACCCGTCAACGGCATTGTCGCCGGCCAATTCCTCCGCCGCGCTGATGCCCTTGAGCGTCTCAATCTGCGGTATCAGCACGGGGCGGAAGTTGGCCAGATATGCGTCGAAGTCGTCGCCCCAGCGGTTGCAGCGGGACAAGCCGACGCCGCGCTTGCCAGTTGGCGGGTAAAGGCAATAGGCGGCGAAGTCGCGAAACTGCGCCGCGTCCTCCACGGTGGAGACAATGAGCCCCTTGGCGCCGAGGTCCAATAAGCGGCGCGCCAAGTGGACGTCGTCGTTTGAGATGCGTACTACTGGCGCGGTATTGTGGCGTTCTAGAGCCATGAATACAGCCTCAATCTCAGAAAGATCAGCAGAGCCGTGTTCCATGTCCACGGCAATCCAGTGGAAACCCATGCTGGCCATCGCTTCTGCGATCTGCGGGGCGCCGGTGCTCAGCCAGCCGCCTATGGCCAGCTGGCCTGCCGCCAGACGAGTCTTGAGAGGATTGAAATCGGTTTCAAGCATAGCTCAGTTCCTCTTGCCAAAGCGCCCATGAGACGTCAGAAAAAACATAACCCTTATCGACCGGCGCCGGTTGCGTGACGGACCGAAGCGCCGCTTCCATCCCGTCGGAGTCGGCGCTTTGACTACGCACGCCCTCAGGTAATATATCGATGGAGATATGATCCTGCGGCATGAAGCGTATGGTCGGCAGTCCCGCCAGAATGGCTTCCAGTCCTACGGTCGTAGCGGCATAAATAACGGCCCGCAAGCCATGGTGGTCGGACAGCGGCTGGTCGGTCGCAATCAGTCCAGGGGCTGGTTCGAACGGACATGGCGAAAGCGGGTGCGACTTGATCAGAAACCGAAACCCCCTCCTGCTTAAAACCCTCGCCATTTCAATAATTTGCCGAGCTGTACGTAAGTTGAAGGGCAATGCCACGAACACCGGCCCGTTCGGGTTAAAGGGGACGGAGGGGACCGCCGGAAAACGCAGCGCGCCGCCAATCTTCATGCGGTTTTTTTCGATGCCGTAGGTCTGCAATTGCGCCATGGTGCTCGGACCGTTGCAAATAATCCTCTCAGGCAAACTTTCAGTATCGTCCGCGTTGGAACGTGGACTATGATTGAGCAACTGTGGCCCGACGACAGTGTGCTGATAACCGATGGTGACAACGTTTGCGGCCTTGGCATCGCGCACGAACTCGCGCTCCCAGGATTGATTTTCCCAAGGCCACGCAACAGTTGACGGGCGCACAGCGGCAAGCCAGCGCTTTTGGCAATGGTTTTGCCATGCAATTGTAGCTGCCTGACCGGTACCGCCTTCCATCACATAGGCGCGATTCAAAAGCCATTTGAATTTCCCGTCGCACTCAGCGCGTGACGGGCGCCATTTGGTAAAAGGCAGCGCGAACGCGGCAGTGACCGAACCCCAGGCATGCAGGCTGACGCTCCGGCCATCCGCCGCTAGTGCGCGGGCGCAGTCAGGTGAGCAGTCGACGTGCAGGACGCGAGTAATTTCGGGCATTTGTGCCATCAACTCACCAAAGTAGCCGTCAAAACCATCGGGCCGACTGCGCGGATGGCCGTAGACGAGAATTGCGGGGCCGCCGGCCTTTGCCTGTCGCGCTTGAGCGCGCAGGGCCAAGTGCCAGCCGACTAAGCGAAATGCGGCCCGCGTGCGCGCGGCGTAGCCTCGCAAAAACTTCACAGTCCGTTTCCACCACAGAGGCGGTGGCGGTTCGGAGT
This sequence comes from uncultured Magnetovibrio sp., assembly GCA_964576415.1. Lineage (GTDB taxonomy): Bacteria > Pseudomonadota > Alphaproteobacteria > Rhodospirillales > Casp-alpha2 > UBA3470. The sequence goes on from CAZNWX010000042.1 coordinate 10,580, forward strand.
CGATGCCAGGCAAGGCGGCGAGATGACGGAAAAGCCAAGGGTCATTGCAGAGAACCAGGGTGACGGGCACCTCCGCCGCTAATTCCTTAACCACCCGGGACCAGGCGAGCAATACGCCAAAATCCGAGTTGTTCGGGGTGACGGCAGCAAAGTTCGACAACCCCGCAGAGGGATTTTTACCGAGCTCGCGGGCCAGGTCTAGCCAGGCCCCGGCTTCGCAATCAAAGGCTTGTGCAAGGCGCGCCGATAGGTTCATGGGGCTCCCTCCACCAAGTGGTCCTTCCACGGAGTCAATGCCAAACCAGCGTTCGAACGCTGGCGCAGCGACGATGTTATGTCTTAAGCTAACTGGCATTTGCCTGGAGCTGCGTCGACCCCATCACGAGACCGCCGTGTTCAAGCATCTGTCGGAACGCCGAACTTCTGGCAGCTAGTTCCTCAAAAGTACCATCGTCGATAATTTTACCCTTATCTAGCAGGATGATCCTATCGCAATGGCGAACCGTGGTTAGCCGGTGGGCGATAATAATCAGGGTTTTATCGCCGCTAAGCTCATCTATAGCGGCAGAGATTTCCTTTTCCGTCTCGTTGTCCAGTGCTGAAGTTGCCTCGTCGAGCACAAGCACGCTAGGGTCGTGGTAAAGTGATCGGGCGATGGAAACTCTCTGACGCTGGCCGCCGGAGAGACGTACGCCACGCTCGCCGAGGCGAGTGTCAAGCCCTTGCGGGAGCTCTTCAATAACGTCACCCAGTTGCGCCAATTTACAGGCATGGCGAACGGCGTTCGTATCGATTTTTCCATCCTCTATCCCGAGTGCTACGTTGCGTTCCACGGTGTCGTCAATAAGAAATACCTCTTGGGGGATGTACCCGCAGCCAGCCCGCCAAGCCTCAATGCACTTTGCGATATCTTTGCTATCTACCAGAACACGCCCCTCTGTTGGGTCGAGAAGGCCGAGAAGGATATCGGCTAGCGTAGATTTTCCAGCTCCCGACGCTCCGACAAAAGCGATTGCTGTTCCTCTCGGAATGCTAAGATTGATGCTGTTCAGGATTGGAGCGGAATTGCCGTTATAGGCGAAGCTCACGTTTTCGATTTTCAGTTCACGGTCGAGTTTAAACGGCACTGTGGGCCGTTCCGAGAATGCTTGAAATTCGGTTGGCAAATCGTTGAGGTCCTCGTAGACAACACCCATCGCAGCGATGCCGTGTTTCATAAGGTTGACCTGTGTAATGATCCGAGTGGCAATGGGCAAGACGCGGATCACAGCAAGACAGAAGGCGCCGATAACGGGAATTTGCGTTGTTAAGTCGGTACCGAAGGCAAGCGTCAAAGCCAGTGT
>CAZNWX010000043.1:0-10030 GCA_964576415.1 uncultured Magnetovibrio sp.
CGCGAAAGATCATTATCGTCCCCAATCGGATTGTGAACATTGTCACGTAAATTTACGATCGTCATCCTGGCCTGCTGGATCACGGCAGGTTGCGGATTCCAACCCCTTTTGGGTGCCCGTAAGCACAACCCGGTCGTCAACGAATTTGCCTACGTCCACGTGGCGCCCATCAAAGACCGTATTGGACAACAACTGCGCAACGAACTGCTGCATCAGCTGCACGCTTCCGCCCCGCAAAATCGTGCCAAGTACAAGTTGGTGTCGACCTTGCGCGAGGGTACGCAAACCCTCGCCGTGCGGAAGAGCGCCTTCGCCACCCGCGCCAATCTGACGGTGACGGCAAACTTCCATCTGATGGCCGAAGGCAACGATACGCCGGTTCTATCGGCGACAGAAAAGACGACCGTCAGTTACAACATTCTTAGTTCGGAATTTGCCACATTAAGCGCCCGGAACAACGCTCAAGAACGGGCGATCAAATCACTGGGCAAGAGCATCGTGGTTCGCCTTGCTGTCTTTTTCAATCGCCAGTAACAACCGTAGGGGCGCCGGTGAAAGTTAATCCGGAGCAGATCGTCAACCGCCTGGCCAATGGAGCGAAGGGGTTTTCGGCGGCCCTGCTTTTCGGTCCGGATCAGGGACTGATCTCGGAAACCGTTGCCCGCAGCATCGCGGCCATCGCCGGCGAACCAGCCGATCCCTTTCTCATCGCCGAGGTCACCCCGGCCCAATTGAAGGGAGATGAGGCGTTGCTTTCCGACGAACTGAGCGCGCTGCCTATGGTGGGCACTCGCAAGATTATCGTCATCCGCCGAGCCACGGACACCATTGTCAAGATTGTCGAAGCCGCCCTGGCGATCCCAGATGCGCCAAATTTTCTCTTGATCGAAGCCGGCGAGCTGCCGACCCGCTCCAAGCTGCGCAAGGCATTCGAAGGCGCCAAAACCGCGGGCGCAGCCGGTTGCTATGCCGACGACCGCCACAACCTGGAACAGATTTTGTGCCATGTGATGGATTTGCGGGAGGTTAGCATCGGGCCGGAAGCGGTCCAAGAGCTGTTGTCCCGGCTCGGTAACGACCGAATGATCAGCCGCGGCGAGATCGAGAAACTCGCCCTGTACGCGGGGGACCGCGGAGAGATCCGGGTCGACGACGTAATCGCCACGATCGGCGACAATGCCGCTCTGTCCATTGATAATGTTATCTTCGATACTACGGATGGCGACACCCGCGCCGCCGATCAGGCCTTAGCCCGCGCGCTCGCCAATGGCGTGGCGCCGGTACAGATCCTTCGCGCCCTGCAAACACATTTCCAGCGGCTGCACATGGTGGCCGGAGAACTGCAACAGGGAGCGTCATTTGATGCCGCCATAGGCAGACTTCGGCCGCCCATTTTCTTCAAGGTGAAGTCGCGATTTCAACGTCAATGCCATCAGTGGTCGGTGGACCAGTTGACCGCGGCCATGTCGTTGTTGTTGGAGGCCGAACGCCAATGTAAACAAACCGGCGCACCCATGGCCGCGATCTGTCAGCGCAGCGTTCTGCGTTTAGTCGCAGCGGCCCGCAAGGGCGCTGGGCGACGGGCCTAGCGGAGCCGCGCGATCAGCCCATCCAACTCATCAAGAGAAGCATAGGAGAACCGGATTTCGCCGCCGACGCCTTTGGCATGGATTTCGGTTTTCAGGCCAAGGGCATCCGTCAATTCTCGCTCAAGGGACAATGTATCCGCATCTTTCGGCGCGGCGGTTGCCGGTTTCGACGGCTTCGTTTCTCCCTTGCGGCGGACCAATGCTTCCGTAGCGCGCACGTTCAAGCCATTCTTGACCACCGTTGCCGCAAGATCGGCCGGGTTTTGCGCACCTAGTAGCGCCCGCCCATGACCGGCGGACAGCCGGCCATCGGCCAGCATGGCCTTGACCCCGTCGGGCAAGTTCAACAACCGCACCATGTTGGCCACGTGGCTTCGGCTCTTGCCGATGGACTGCGCCATAGCATCCTGAGTGTGATCAAACTCTGCCATGAGGCGTTGGTAGGCTGCCGCTTCCTCCAGAGCTAAGAGGTCTTCGCGTTGCAAGTTCTCAATCAGGGCGATCTCCAGCGCTTCCTGATCCGTGAGATCACGGACAACCACTGGCACATGATGAACGGAAGCCATCTGAGCGGCACGCCAGCGGCGCTCGCCGCAAATGATTTCATACCCATCACTATCGGGTTTGGGGCGAACAACCAGTGGCTGCAAAATGCCCTTTTCTCTAATAGATTGCGAGAGTTCGGCAATCTGCACGTCCGCAAAGTTACGGCGCGGCTGGAATGGACAGGGGGTCAGTTGGGTAATCGCCACCGTGCGGTCGGTCTTTGATGAACTGAGATCGGCAAACTCTTTCGCGTCGTCACCCAGCAGCGCCGACAAGCCGCGACCCAGTTGTTTGCGTTTTTTGTCCATCAGCTCACCCCCATGCGGCGTTCACGATGAATGATCTCACCGGCCAGCGCCAAATACGCCTGCGCGCCAGCGCTGTTTATGTCATAAATGAGGACGGGCAGGCCGTGGGACGGCGCCTCTGATACCCGAACGTTGCGCGGAATAATCGTGTTGTAGACCTTGTCGCCAAAAAAAGCGCGCACGTCTTCGGCGACCATATCCGAGAGGTTGTTACGCTTGTCATGCATAGTCAACACGATTCCTTGGATTTCGAGGCTGGGGTTGAAGGCCCTGCGCACGCTTTCGATGGTGCTCATCAGCTGGCTCACGCCCTCGAGAGCATAAAACTCGCATTGCAGTGGCACCAGAACCGCCTGCGCCGCCGTCAGTGCGTTCACCGTCAACAGATCCAGGGAAGGTGGACAGTCGATGAGGACATAGTCGTAGGCACCCAGCCCCTGGGTCAGGGCCTCGCGCAACCGGTACTCGCGGCTCTCGGCCGCGACGAGCTCAAGCGCTGCGCCGTAGAGGTCCAATCCGGACGGCGCGATATCCAAATCGGGAATATCGGTTGGCCGGGTCGCATCCAAGAGGCCCGCCGCCCCAATCAGCACGTGGTAGGTGTTGATGTCCCGATTGTCGCGGCCAATGCCCAGTCCGGTGCTAGCATTGCCTTGGGGGTCTAGATCAATCAGAAGAACCTTCTGATTGATCGCGGCAAGCGCCGTGCTTAGGTTAATCGTAGTGGTGGTCTTGCCGACGCCGCCTTTCTGATTGGCGACGGCAAGAATCCGCGTCTTCTGGCCGCGGGGCAAGAATTCGGTCATCTCGGTCAATTTGGGTTGAGACCTTCCAGCTTGAGAATCACTCCGGAGGCGTCCGTGCAACTCGGAATCTTTGCCGACGTCAGTGTCCAACCTTTTTCCGCCGCCGTCAATTCATCGCGCCAATTGGCGCCCTTCAACAGAAGCGCGGTGCCGTCGGCGCGCAACCGGCCAAAAACCCACGGCAACAGGCGGGGCAGGGGCGCGCAGGCCCGCGCCGTTACCACATCGGCCACGGGCGCCTCGACTGCCTCGGCGCGGGCGTTGATAATCGTCGCGCCGGCACCGCAAACCCGGCTGGCCTCTCGGAGAAACGCAGCCTTGCGGGCATCGCTCTCTATCAAGGTGACCGTCGGGCCGCCCTGGTGTGCGGCCATGATCGCCAACACCAAGCCGGGAAATCCGCCACCGCTGCCGATATCGGTAAGGGTCTGCGTGTCCGGCGGCAGGTGCGTGAAGAGTTGTGCGGAATCCAGAAAATGTCGATGCCAAAGCGTTTCGAGGGTTTGGGGCCCAACCAGATTTATGCGGGCCTGCCAGCGGGCGAGCAGGTCCGCATAGGCATCGAACGCGGTCAGCGCATCCGGCGTCACTACGGCGGCCTGAACGAAGATATCTCGATTCTGCTGCGCAGCGGACATGGTGGGCGGGCCCTATGGCGATTTATTCGGCTGAGAAATAATAATCCTCAAATGTTTCACGTGAAACATGTCCATAATTAGGCGCTCGGGCGCTTCGCGTCCTTGGTCTGTCGGCGAACATGGCCCAACAATGCCGTAACAGCGGCCGGTGTCACGCCGGATATCCGCGCAGCGGCACCAATAGTCGCCGGCCGGGCCGCCGCCAGCTTCGCATGCACCTCGTTCGACAGCCCAGAAATGTCATCAAAATCCAGGTCATCCGGGATGATCAGCGCGGCGTCGCGCCGAAACGCCCTTATATCGGCCTCCTGGCGCTCCATCTGGCCCTGGTAGATCGCCTCGATTTCCAGCTGGGTCCGGATAGGCGCGGGCGTGTCCGCCAATTCCGGCCACAATTGGGTCAGGCGGGCAAAATCTATCTCCGGGTAGGCCAGCACCTCGAAGGCGCTGCGCCGCGCGCCATCCTGATTGATGTTCAGGCCGCGGCCTTTCAGTGCGCTCGGCGTCATGGCCAGCGCGCCCAATTGCGCCCGGCTCGACTCAAGTGCTGTCATTTTCGCTTGGAATGCGGCGGAACGCGGCGCGCCAATGAGTCCAGCGACCGCGCCGCGGGGGGTCAGGCGCTGATCCGCATTGTCGGGCCGCAGGCGCAGCCGGTATTCGGCCCGCGAGGTGAACATGCGGTAAGGCTCCTGAGTCCCTAGAGTCACCAGATCGTCGATCATCACCCCTATGTAGGCCTCGGCCCGATCAAGGATTATCGGCGCTCCGCCGCCGACCGCCTGCGCCGCGTTAGCGCCAGCCACAAGGCCCTGGGCCCCGGCTTCTTCATATCCGGTAGTGCCGTTGATTTGGCCCGCCAGATAGAGCCCGGGGACGCGCTGCGATTCCAGTGTGGGCTTCAATTCGCGCGGATCCACGAAGTCGTATTCGATGGCATATCCCGGTTGCAGCATGTGCGCGCCCTCGAGGCCCGGAATGGTTTTCAGAATCTCCAGCTGAACGTCCTTTGGCAACGACGTGGAAATGCCGTTGGGATAAACCGTGGGGTCGTCCAAGCCCTCGGGTTCGAGGAAAATTTGGTGGCGCTCACGCTCCCCGAAACGCACGATCTTATCTTCCACTGACGGGCAATACCGCGGGCCAACCCCTTCGATCTGACCAGAATACATGGCCGATTTATTGAGGTTTTCGCGAATCAAGTCGTGGGTCGCCGGGGTCGTGCCGGTGATGTGACAGGCGATCTGTGGCACGGTGATCCGGTCGGTCATGTAGGAGAAGGGGGTCGGCGGATCATCGGCCGGCTGCGCCTCCAGGCCGCCCCAGGCAATGGTCCGGCCATCAAGGCGCGGCGGCGTCCCAGTCTTCAGCCGCCCGAGGCGAAACCCTAGCCGCTTGAAGGTGTCGGCCAACCCGATCGCGGGCGCCTCGCCGACGCGGCCAGCTGGAATCTGCACATCGCCGACATGGATGAGGCCGCGCAGAAACGTGCCCGTCGTTACCACGACCGCACCACAGGTCAACGTCCGGCCCGCGGCAGTCCGCACACAAGTGACGCGCCCGGCGGGGCTCAGCCGCAAATCCTCCACCGGTTCCGCCAAAATGGTCAGGTTCTCTTGCGCACGAAGCAGGTCCTGAACAGCCTCTCGGTACAGCTTTCGGTCGGCCTGGGCGCGGGGGCCCCAGACCGCCGGTCCCTTTGACCGGTTCAGCACCCGGAACTGGATCCCGGCCCGATCGATGGCCCGGCCCATGACCCCATCCAAGGCATCAATCTCCCGCACCAGTTGGCCCTTGCCCAGCCCGCCGATGGCCGGGTTGCAGGACATTTCACCAATGGTCTCAATCCGGTGCGTCAACAACGCCGTCCGAGCGCCCGCGCGGGCCGAGGCCGAGGCCGCTTCACAGCCGGCGTGGCCACCCCCAATGACGATAACGTCCCAGGTTTTCGGTGTTGCGCCTTCTGGATAATCCTGTTGATTCATGTCCGGAATGTAGGAGTCGAACGGGGCGGAGTCAACGAAACGGCCCCAACAGCCGACTTGTGGATGTTTCACATGAAACAACGTCCACAGGTCATTTACCAATGCAGAAATCTCGAAATATAACGTCCAGCAAATCTTCGACATCGACCCGGCCTGTGATGCGCGCCAGCGCCCGAACTGCGACCCGCAAATCCTCGCCGGCGATCTCCGGGTGGCCCAGTCGGTCGGTCCGCGCCTCGAACGCCGCCAGCGCGTCGGCACAGACGCTTAAGGTTTCTCGGTGGCGGGCTCGCGTAATCACCGGCATGGCGCCGGATTGAAGGCTCGTCGCCGCTGTCGCGCCAATGGCGCCCAGAAGCTCGCCCATCCCGGCACCAGTCTTCACAGAAACACCATATACTGCTACGCCGTCCGGGCCGCCACCCAGGGAAGGGGTCCGAAGATCTACCTTATTCACCGCGATCAGGCAGTTTCCCGTTAACAGCTCGGAAAAGGCCCGCCAAGCCGCCGGCCAAGCCGTTGCTTCGAAGACCACCAGTCGCAAGTCGGCCTCCGCCGCCCGTTGCCGCGCCCGGCGCATTCCCTCACACTCAACGGCCTCGTCGCTGTCGCGCAAACCCGCCGTATCCGCTGCAATGACCGGGTAACCGCATAGGTCCAAATGAACCTCCAAAACATCCCGGGTCGTGCCCGCCGTATCCGCGACAATGGCCACATCTCGCGCCGCCAGGGCGTTCAGCAGGCTCGATTTCCCCGCATTGGGCGGGCCAATGATCGCTAAGCGCAGCCCGTCGCGCAACCGTTCGCCGGCTCCGCCATCCGCAAAATGGATGGCCATTTCCTCGCGCAGCGCCGTGACCGCTGATTGCGTCGCGCGCTCCAGATCCTCCGGTAATTCCTCATCAGAAAAGTCCAGGGCCGCCTCCCAATGGGCAAGCGCGGCCACCAGCCGTTCGCGCCAATCATCACACAACCGCGCCAGCGCACCGCCGCCCTGGCGGAGGGCCTGCCGGCGCTGGGCTTTGGTTTCCGCATCGATCAGGTCACCAATGGCCTCGGCGCCGGTCAGATCCATTCGGCCGTTCTCAAAGGCCCGTCGAGTGAACTCGCCGGGCTCGGCCATCCTGAGCCCCGTCAGGCGCCCCAGGGCCCCAATAACGCCGTCGATAACCGCCAGGCCGCCGTGCACGTGAAGCTCCACCACGTCCTCGCCCGTGAAGCTTTGGGGTCCGCGAAAGCCCAAACACAGGCCGTCGTCCAGCACCTCACCACTTTCGGGGTCAGTGACAGCGCAGCGCAGCGCCCGACGATCCAGCGGCGGCCGGCCGATCATCGCCCCTGCACTCGCCCACGCCGCGGGTCCAGACAGCCGGATCACAGCGATTCCGGCCCGCCCGCGGCCGCTGGACAGGGCATAAATGGTCTCTGCCGTCATGGTCTATCCGCCCTCAAATCGATCCCGCGCCCACCAAGACTGAGGATTCGGCAGGCGAATCCCTCCTTGGCGGTATTGCGGCCGCTTCGGTGTTGCATCGTTCTCCCACCGTCCGGCCAACTTGGCCGCTCGCCAAAACAATTCAGGCCCGCATCATTCCGCAGAACTTCAGTCAACATTAATGCTGATTTTCATGAGTATATGTCCTTTTCGCGACAGCCCGACCCGCTGGCCAGTCGGGAAATAGTGGTTGTTTTCCCGCGTGTAAATTCCAAAATAAGCGACACCGGCAAGGGACGCAATCCGGCCCATGTCTCGGAGGCCTTCCTCCTGAAGCTCGAAGAGGCCATGTTCCTCTAGGGCACAACTGTTTGCGCGCGCATCAATCGGAATCTAGTTGCCCTGGGCAGCGATGCTTCGCAAAATATCTCTAATCTCCACAGGAAACATCCGATTGATCAAATTAAGGAGGACACCATGACCAAGGCCATTCGCATTCACGAATACGGCGATGCCGACAACATGACGTGGGAAGACGTCGACGTGGGCGCACCAGGAGAGGGCGAGGTTCGCGTCAAACACACTGCCGTTGGCCTAAATTTCATTGATGTTTATCAACGCACGGGCCTTTACGACATCGGCGCATTGCCGGCGACGTTGGGCATGGAGGGAGCCGGCGTCATCGAAGAGGTCGGCGCCAGCGTTGATGGGTTTGCCGCCGGCGACAGGGTGGCCTATGCCATGGGCCTCGGCGCATATTCGGAGTCGCGCCTGATGACCACGGACCGCCTCATCAAGGTGCCCGACGGTATCGGCGACGACACCGCCGCGGCGATGATGTTACAGGGCATGACCGCCCAATACTTGTTGAAAAGTTCCTACGCCGTTCAGGCCGGCGACACGATCCTGATCATGGCGGCCGCCGGCGGGGTCGGACAAATCCTCAGCCAGTGGGCCAAAAGTCTGGGCGCCACCGTCATTGGCTGCGTCGGATCCGAAGCCAAGGCAGAATTAGCGAAAGCCGCCGGGTGCGACCATACCATTCTCTACAATTCCGAAGACATTGCCGAGCGCGTCCACGACATCACCGACGGTGCCGGGGTTCCGGTATCATATGATTCCATCGGTCAGGCCACTGTTCAGGCGTCGCTTGACAGTCTGAAGCCGGCTGGGGTTTTCATTTCCTTCGGTAACGCCTCCGGACCGATCACCGATTTCAATCCGGGCGTCCTAGCCATGAAGGGATCGCTTTACATGCAGCGGCCGACCCTAGCGACGTATACGCGGAATCGTGGATTGCTGAATGCCGCCGCCGGCGATTTGTTCGACGTGGTCGCTTCCGGGGCCGTCAGCATCAACATTGGCCAGACCTATCCGCTGGCCGAGACGGTTCAGGCCCACAAGGATCTGGAGGGCCGCAACACCACCGGCTCGACGGTGCTCATCCCCTAAAACACTGTTAGGTTTGCGGTGAATTTTAGGATTGCACAGCGGAGAGCCTTCCGGATCTACGCTCGGTTTCGATCAGGTGTTCATGGAATCGAAGAAATCGTCATTGTTCTTTGAATGCTTGAGCTTATCCAATAGGAAATCCATGGCATCGGTGACGCCCATCGGCATTAGGATCCTGCGCAGTACCCACATTTTCGACAAGGTGCCCTGGTCGACCAGAAGCTCTTCCTTACGGGTCCCGGACTTGGTGATATCGATACTCGGCCAGGTGCGTTTGTCAGAAAGCTTGCGATCCAGAATGATCTCGGAGTTGCCGGTGCCTTTGAATTCTTCGAAGATCACCTCATCCATGCGCGAGCCCGTATCGATCAGCGCGGTAGCGATAATCGTCAGCGACCCACCTTCTTCAATGTTTCTCGCAGCGCCAAAGAAGCGCTTCGGACGCTGCAGGGCGTTGGCGTCCACACCACCAGTCAACACCTTTCCACTAGATGGCACCACGGTGTTGTAGGCGCGCGCCAGTCGCGTGATCGAGTCCAATAAGATCACCACGTCGCGTTTGTGCTCCACAAGGCGTTTGGCTTTCTGGATGACCATCTCCGTGACCTGGACGTGGCGCACAGCGGGTTCGTCAAAGGTCGAGCTGATGACTTCGCCTTTCACAGACCGCGCCATGTCCGTTACTTCCTCGGGACGTTCGTCGATCAGAAGCACGATCAGGTAACATTCTGGATGGTTCTCAGAAATAGATTGCGCGATATTCTGCAGCATAACCGTTTTCCCGGTTCGGGGTGGCGCCACGATCAGTGCGCGTTGTCCCTTGCCCACCGGCGTGATCAGATCGAGGACGCGGCTGGTTGGGTCTTTATGTTCCGGGTTACCAATTTCCATATGCAGGCGCTCATCAGGGTAGAGCGGCGTCAGGTTGTCGAAGTTGATCCGATGTTTGACTTCCTCCGGATCGGCGAAGTTAACCAGGTTCACCTTCAACAGAGCAAAATACCGCTCACCATCCTTCGGCGCGCGGATTTGACCCTCCACTGTATCCCCGGTCCGAAGGCCGAAGCGGCGGATTTGGCTAGGCGAAACGTAGATGTCATCAGGCCCGGCCAAGTAGTTGGCTTCCGGGTTCCGTAGAAAACCAAACCCGTCCTGCAGCACCTCGAGGACACCGTCACCAAAGATCGCCTGATCATCATCCGCGAGGTGTTTGAGGATAGCGAACATCATGTCCTGTTTGCGCAGCGTGCTCGCAATCTCTACGCCCAATT